>JAZFWG010000297.1:0-2395 GCA_036448135.1 Alphaproteobacteria bacterium | reverse complement strand
CCTTGGCCGCCAGCGGATTGGCCGCCGCCACCATGTGCCGGCGCGCCACGGCGACCTCGGGGGACCGGGAGGTAGCGCCGGCGGCCGCGTCCGTCGCCGAGGGCCTCACCGGCGGCTCGCCCGGCCCACAGGCGGCCACCATCCCGACGGCCGCCAAACTCAACAGCCGCCGCCAGGTCACGAAGGTTCTCCGCCAAGAAGAACCCTCACCCGTCATTCGCTCATAACATCCGCCCGGCAATACGCCCCCCAGTCCTTCCGCGCCCAAAGCCAACCGCTGAGCTAATCATAGATGCGCCGGGTGGGATGTGCAGTAGCTGAAATATTCGGGCTAAAGGCTCAGGATCTTGCAGAAACGAAGATTCTCGACCTCATGCCCGGTGTCGGTCAGATAGTCCGTGATCCAGGTGTGTTTCTGGGCGATGTCCATGTTGATCGCGTGGCAACCGTGTTCCTCCCCGATCCGGGTCATGGACGAGAGAAGCGTCTCGGCCAAGCCTCTTTGGTCGAGCAGCGTCATCGCCAGGAAATTGTCGACGACGAGCACCCGGCCGTGGTGGAGATCCGGCCTGATGAAGTAGGTGAAGAGGCCGAAAATGTAACCCTCCCCGTTCCTTAGCGTCATTATGCCGCGATTCGGCGCCGCCTTTTTCGCCGGGCAGGTCACGGAATCGACGAAATCCCGCCATTGCTTGAGGGAAACGGAAGATTCCACCGCTTGGATCAGGGCGTAGGCCTGGGCGATCTGGTCGGGAACGAGGGGTGTGACGGTATAGTCCCTGTGCATGATGTCCTATTTGACGTTGGTCGCGGCAGCGACAATGACAGGGGAAAGACCCTTGGTCTTTGATGTATATCAACCGCCAAAAAGGGCCGATGGCGGGTCCGCGGCCCGGCCCGCCACGGTCCCGGCCACCCCGGAGCCATGCGGGCAAATTCGGGCGAATCCGGGCGAAACCAGCCCATTCGGTCCAATCCAGAGGTTGCCAAATGGGCAAATTGGGAACACATTAAGAGGGTAATGGATTCAGGCTTGGGGATGGGATGGAGCATCTTGGAACTCACCGTCACGGCGACAGAATCCTCGGCGGCGTCAGGCAGTCTTGCGGTGAGTGCGAGATTCGCGATCTGACCTTCTGTTCGGTGCTGACGGCGGAAGAGATGGAGCGGGTCCGGGCGTGCCGCACGGAGGTCCAATTCGCCGCCCATCACACCATTTTTCACGAGGACGACGAAGCCGATCATCTGTTCAACGTCACCTCCGGGGTGGTCAAGCTTTACAAGCTTCTCGCCGACGGGCGGCGGCAGATCACCGGCTTCCTGTTCGCGGGAGAATTCCTTGGCTTGGCGGCGAACCGGACCTATGCCTACACCGCCGAAACGGTGACGGCGGCGAAGCTTTGCCGGTTTTCACGGCGCCGGCTGGTCATGCTTTTCGATCAATGGCCCCATCTCGAGAAGCACCTCTTGGGGATCGCCGCGTCCGAGCTGATCGCGGCCCAGGACCAGATGGTGTTATTGGGGCGCAAGACGGCGCAGGAGAAGATGGCGTCATTCATCCTCAAGATGTCCGAGCGCGCCGAGGCCCGGGGCCAGGATGGCAACCCCGTTACCCTGCCGATGAACCGGGCGGATATCGGCGATTACCTCGGCCTCACCATCGAAACCGTCAGCCGCACCCTGACCCAGCTCAAGAACAAGGGGGTTATTTCGCTGATGGACAGTGGCCATATATTGCTCTCCAGACCCCAAGAGCTGGATGATCTGGCCGAAGGTTTCTGACCGCCCGATGGACCCTCGCGGACCTTTACCGCCGGTGTTTATGGATCGGCCCCGGGACCGCAATGGCAGGTGTGGATTGCCAGGTAAATGGGGTAAGCTGGGGCCATGAGACAGTTTGATCTTTAGCGGAGGATGGCTGTGTCGACGCTTGGCCGCAAAAGGCCGATGACCGTTCCCGCCATCGCGGCGCGCAAGGGCGGCGAGCCCATCGTCTGTCTCACCGCCTATTCGACGCCGATGGCGCGGTGCCTCGATGCTCATGTCGATCTGTTGCTGGTCGGCGATTCCCTCGGCATGGTGCTGTACGGCATGGAGAACACGCTCGGCGTCACGGTCGAGATGATGATCAACCACGGCCGGGCGGTGGTGCGCGGCCGCGAGAACGCCTGCGTCATCGTCGATCTGCCGTTCGGCTCGTATCAGGCGTCGACGTTCGAGGCCTACCGCACCGCCGCCCGGGTGATGGCCGAGACCGGCTGCGACGGCGTCAAGCTCGAGGGCGGCGTCGAGATGGCCGAGACCGTCGCCTTCCTGACCGCGCGCGGCATCCCCGTCTTCGGCCATGTCGGCCTGATGCCCCAGTCGGTGAAAAGCATGGGCGGTTACAAGGTGC
>JAZFWG010000296.1:0-5665 GCA_036448135.1 Alphaproteobacteria bacterium | reverse complement strand
CGATGGCAAGGAAGGCCGAAACCAGAAGGATCGCCCCGCCGGGAATCCGGGCCTCGGCCACCGGCTCCGGGAAGGAAAGCCGTGTGGTGCGATAAATCCCCTCGACCTCGTCCTTGAAACGCTCGATCACGGTGTCGGGATCGAGTCCGAGTTGGGTGGCATAGGCGCGCACGAACCCGAGCGCATAGGTGGCACCGGGAAGATCATCGAAGCGGCCCTGTTCGATGGCCTCAAGATGAACGTAGCGGATATTCAGAACCGAGGCGATCTGGCGCAGGTCAAGGCCAAGCCCTTCCCGCGCCTCTCGCAGGTCCGCGCCGATGGCGGATACCGACCGTTCGGTAAAACTTTGCCGGGTACGCTCGATGGATGGATCTTTGCCATCGGATGGTGGATCCGGCGGTTGCGGCCCACGCGCCATGTCTTAGCACCTCTCCCCGAGGCCGAACCCATGGGGAAATCCTGACATGAAATGCCCCCTATGGTTTCGGACTGTTGGCCGAGAAGTCAAACAGTTAGCAAAATCCCTATCAAGGGACAATTGATTATATGCCAATTACACGATGACATAGTGGTCCTTGGCGAAGGCCCGCAGCTGGTCCCTGAGGCTGTGATCGGGTAGCACCAACAGCTGCTCCATATACTGGCTGAGGGAATCCACATGGAGGCTGCGGGCCATGGTCTTGACCGGCCCGACGGCAAGCGGCGACATCGAGATGTTGCGGAAGCCGATACCGACCAGGGCCATGGCATCGAGCGGCCGGCCCGCCATTTCCCCGCAGAGCGCCAACGGTACGCCAGCGGCTCCGCACTGCTCGACCAGCGACCTCAACAAATTGAGCACGGTCGGCGACAGCTCGTCATAGCGGCCGACGAGGCGGGGATTGCCGCGGTCGGTGGCGAACAAAAACTGCAACAGATCATTGCTGCCGACCGAGAGGAAATCCACCTTGGAAAGCAACGCCGGAAGCTGGAACAACAGCGACGGAACCTCGAGCATGGCGCCGATGCGCAGTTCTTCGGGGATAGGGCTGCCGCGTTCGCGTTCGCGTTCGATCTCCATATCGAGGATCGCCCGCGCCTTATCGAACTCGGCAATCTCGGCGATCATCGGGAACATGATATGCAAAGCCTTGCCGTTGGCCGCCCGCAACAGGGCCCGGACCTGGGTGCGCAGCATCGCCGGACGGTCCAGGCTGATGCGGATAGCGCGCCAGCCCATGGCTGGGTTCTCGTCCCGGACCCGATCGAAATAGGGCAACAGCTTGTCGCCCCCCACATCCAGGGTGCGGAACACCACCGGCTTGGTGCCGGCGTGGTCGAATATCTTGCGGTAAAGGTCGATCTGGGCCTCGACGTCGGGGTATGTCGACCGCACCATGAAGGAGATTTCGGTCCGGCACAGGCCGATGCCGTCGGCGCCGGTCTCCTTCAGATGCGACGCGTCGATCTCGAGACCGGCATTGATGTTGAGGGATATGCGCACGCCATCGCGGGTGACGGCGGGCTCATCGCGGATCGCGGCATAGGCTTTTTCGCGCTCGGCCCGGGTACGCATGCTGTCGGCGAAGGCCAGTTGGATATCGTCGGCGGGGCGGATGAACAGCTGGGCGTTGTCGGCATCGACGATGACCGGGTCAAGGTTTTCGATCTTGCGGAGGACATTCTTGACCAACCCCAGAACCGGGATTCCGAGGGCGCGGGCAACGATACAGACATGGGCGGTATGTGACCCCTCCTCGAGGACCAGCGCGCGCAAATGCCCAGGATCGTAATCCAACAGCTCCCCGGGCCCCATATTGCGCGACACCAGCACCACATCTTCGGGCAACTCGGCAATGGCATCGCCACTGTGGCCATCGCCGAGGTGTTGCAACAGGCGGATGGCAAGGTCGTCGAGGTCATACAGGCGCTCGCGCAAATAGGGATCGTTCACCTGGCTCATCCGCGCGCGGGTGTTCTCGCGGATCTGCTGGACCGCGGCTTCGGCGGTGAGCCCGGTCTTGATGGCATCGCGGATGCGGACCAGCCAGCCGGTATCGGCGGCAATCATGCGGTACGCCTCGAGCACGTCGCGGTGCTCGCCACCGGCGGAAAGACTGCCGCCGGTCATGGCCTCGTCGAAACTGCTGCGCATTTTCGCCATGCCATCATCAAGCCGGTCCAGTTCGGCCTCGGGGTCTTCGGCGACGATCTGGCGAATGGAGATATCGGGCTGATGCAGCAGCGCCCGGCCCATGGCGAGACCAGTGTTGAGGACCACCCCTTCGAGCCGCACCGGCAGCGCAGCATTGCCTTCAGCCGGCAGGCGTTCCTCGGGGCTGACCAGCTCGCCACTGGCCACCAGCTCGGCGAGCACCATGGCGGTGATCTGCAAGGCCTCGACTTCCTCTTCGCTATATTGGCGGCGGGTCTTGTTCTGGACCACGAGAACGCCGACCACGCGCCCGCCGCGCAGGATCGGCACCCCCATCAGGGAATGATAGATCTCCTCACCGGTTTCGGGCCGGTAGGCGAATGCGGAATGGGACTGGGCATCGGAAAGATTGAGGGGGCTGGCGTGGGCCGCGATCTCGCCGACCAGACCCTCGCCGACCCGGAGCCGGGTCTGATGGACGGCCTCGATCTTGAGGCCCTCGGTGGCGAACAGTTCGAGCACCTCGCCGGCACGCAGGATATAGATCGAACAGACTTCCGCCACCATATCGGCGGCGATGACCTTGACCACCTGATTAAGGCGTTCCTGGGCGGAATCCGAGCCGGCCATCACGTCGCGAAGTCGTCGCAGAAGCCGGCGCGGCCCGATCAAGCCTGCGCTGGGAGGCTTCATTCCGCGGCCTCGGTCCGCCCGTTGGTCACCAGCCACTCGACCGCCTGGGCGACCAGTTTCTCGATGATTTCCACCACGGACTGCTCACATTCAACCATGCCGACATTCTGGCCCGCCATCATCGGGCCGCACGTAGGCTGCTGAGGACTCCATGGTCTCAGACAGAGTCCAGATCGTAGGCGCTATGCAGCGCCCTGAGCGCTAGTTCGGCATACTCCTCGGCGATGAGAACGCTGACCTTGATTTCAGAGGTGGTTATGACCTGGATGTTGATGCCCTTCTCGGCCAGGGTGCCGAACATGACCTGAGCCACGCCGGCATGGCTGCGCATGCCGACGCCAATCACGGAAACCTTGACCACGTCGGGATCCGGCAGCAACGCGCTGTAGCCAAGCTCGGCCTGCTTGCCCTCGAGCACCTTCATGGCCGGCTCCAAATCCGCCATGGTCACCGTGAAGGTTAGATCGGTGGTGCTGCCGTCCGCGGAAACATTCTGGACGATCATGTCGACATTGATGGCGGCATCCGCCAACGGTCCGAAAATGTTGGCGGCGACGCCGGGTTTATCCGGGACCTGGGACAAGGTGATCTTCGCTTCGTCCCGGGAATAGGTAATGCCACTGACCAGTTCTTTTTCCACGATCTCTTCCTCATCAACCACAAGGGTACCGGGCGCGTCATTAAAGCTGGAAAGCACCTGAAGGCGAACGCCATGTTTCATGGCGAGCTCGACCGAGCGGGTATGAAGCACGCGGGCGCCTAGCGAGGCCATTTCGAGCATTTCTTCATAGGTGATTTTATCCAACTTGCGTGCCTTGGCAACGATCCGCGGATCGCAGGTATAGACACCATCGACATCGGTGAAGATGTCGCAACGCTCGGCCCCAAGCGCCGCCGCCAACGCAACCGCCGAGATATCCGAGCCGCCGCGGCCGAGCGTGGTGATGCGGGCATGCTTGTCTATACCTTGGAACCCGGCGACCACGGGGACTTCTCCGTCCTCTAACACACGTTCGAATTTTTCGATGTCCAATTTCTCGATGCGGGCCTTGCCATGGACATCGTCGGTGGCGATGGGGATTTGCCAGCCCAGCCAGGACCGCGCCTTGATCCCCAACCCCTGAAGCGCCATGGCCATCAGGCCGCTGGTCACCTGCTCGCCGGAAGCGACCACGACATCGTATTCATGGATATCGCTCTGGTCGGAAACCTCAGCGGCCCAATCCGCCAGCTGATTGGTGACGCCGGCCATGGCGGACACCACGACGGCGACCTGGTTGCCGCCATCGATTGCCGCCTTGACCTTTTTGGCCAGCGATTTGATACACTCGGTATCGGCAAGCGAGGTGCCGCCGAATTTTTGCACGATTCGTGCCATCACCATTGTCCTGGTTGCAGGCGAGCCGACCGGCAAAATCCCCAAATCCACGGCTTGGCGGATGAGGGCATGCCACCGGTTCGCATCGACCGGCACAGCCGAGAAATTCACATCGGCCCCTTGCCGCGCCGAAGGCGCGTATACATACTCTGTTCGCGAATGGCAGACAAGCCCGGCCAAATGGCGAAAATGGAAACCCGAGACAGCGACACGGCCATGGATAAGTCTTCCGCCGGCGACTCCACCGATTTAGCCGAAATCGCCCATTTCGCGGCGATGGCGGACGAATGGTGGGACCCCCATGGCAGGTTCCGGCCCCTCCATCGCCTCAATCCAACCCGCCTCGCCTTTATCCGCGACCATATATGCGGCCATTTTGCCCGCGACCGGACCGAGCACGCCCCCTTCGACGGCTTGGCCATCCTCGATGTCGGCTGCGGCGGCGGCTTGCTCACCGAGCCCATGGCGCGGCTCGGCGCCCAGGTCACCGGCATCGACCCCGGCGAGAAAGCTATCAATGTCGCCCGCGCCCATGCCACCGATGTCGGCCTTGATATCGATTACCGCTGCACCACCGCCGAGGCCGTGGCGGCGGCGGGCGAGCGTTTCGATGTCGTCCTCAATATGGAGGTGGTGGAACATGTCGCCGATGCGTCGGGCTTCCTCAACACCTGCGTTTCGGCCCTCAAGCCCGGCGGCGCCATGGTGGTGGCGACCCTCAACCGCACCATCACGTCATATGCCTTCGCCATCGTCGGCGCCGAATATGTGCTGCGCTGGCTACCCCGCGGCACCCACCAATGGCACAAATTCGTGCGTCCCGCCGAATTGCGCATGATGCTGGAAACCTACGGCATGGAAATCAGCGAAATCACCGGCGTCACCTACAACCCGCTGGCCGACAGCTGGAAGCTTTCTGCGGACCTCGCCGTCAATTACATGGCCTTCGCGGTCAAGGGTGAATGATGCCGCCGGCGGCCGAACGCATTTGGAAACAACGCGGCTATCTGCGCTCCGCGAGGGCGCCCTGGACGAATTCGGGCAATTCTGAATTGTATCCCTTGATCTGCCACTGGATGACTTCGAGCTGACTTTCGATCTGCGCCAGCTGCTGCTCGAAGCTTTGCTCGAGATGTTGTTCCTCGGCCTCGGTGAGGAGGAAACAGATGCGGAGCTCGTGATCGGCGCACTCGGCCTGGGGCTGATGGATGCTGTACATGGCGGGACGGCATTGGAACATGGTTTCATCGCCGGTGATGGGAATGGCGATGGTCACCGCCTTCATGGGTGAAGCCTCACTGGCAGGGTTGACCTCCATGACCTCGGCGGGCTCGAGCGCACGCTCATCCACGAAATAGCTTTTGTCGATCGCCATGCCCGGCTCGATGATGGCAAAGCGCGTCACCAGGGATTGGGCAAGTTCCGATGAGCCGGCTTTGAGCGCGTCGGCGTCGAGG
>JAZFWG010000295.1:0-4314 GCA_036448135.1 Alphaproteobacteria bacterium | reverse complement strand
AAGAAACACCATCAGCGGAATCGCCAGGTAGAACCCGATCAACCACAAAAGCGCCGCGAAACCGTATAGCCAGGCGAACAGTTCGACGGCACGGCGCTTGCCTTCGGGGGATGACTCTTCTTCGGTGAAATCGAAGTCGGCGCCGGTTTCACGCAGAATTTGCTCCGAGGACGGCAGAATTTCCCGCACCAGCTGATATGCCAGGAGGGTAAGCGCGATCAGCCCGATGCTCCAGGGATAGAGTCTGGCCTCAATCGGCATGTCCCAGGACGCGATCACCACATAGGCGAACACGGCGATTAGAGACAGTGTCAGCAGGGTGCGTGGTTGAAAACGCAGACCCATGTCACGCCTCCGTCTGTTGCGCGCGGAGCTTCGACATGCGGTCCTGGACCATAGGATAGCACACGCACACGATCAGCACGGCTAAAATGAAAAGCACGCCCGGCCGCAGCAGGAACTCGGCGCCGTAGAGCTGGACCGACGTCCACATATGCCGCTCGGCGATCGGCCCCAGTACGAGACCGAGCAGAAGCGGCGGCCGCGGCCAGCCCGCCGACCGCATGAAATAGCCGAACGTGCCGAAGCCCAGCATGATCAGCACATCTTCGAACCGGCTGGCGGCGGCGAAGCTGCCGATGACCGCCATCGACATGATGATCGGGATCATCAGCGAGGGCCGCAGCTTGGTCGCCATGGCCAACTGCCGCGTGAACAGAAGGCAGATGATGGAGGTGATGACGCTGGCGATGATCAGCAGCCAGATCATGGAGAACGTCAGATGCAGGTCCTTGGTCAGCATGTCCCGGCCCGGCGTTATGCCGACGATGATGAGCCCGCCGAAGATCAGCGCGAGCGTGCTTGAACCGGGGATGCCGAAGGCAAGGGTGGGGATCAGGGAGCCGCCTTCCTTGGCATTGGTGGCGGCATCCACGGCGATCACCCCGCGCACGTCGCCCTTGCCGAAGGTTTCCCGGGCGCCTTCGCAGGTCTGCTTGGCGTGGCCGTAGGCGAACCAGTCGGCGACCGCGGATCCGAGCCCCGGAATAATGCCGATCCAGACGCCGACGAAACTGCAGCGCACCACCAGCCACCAGTGGATGAAGACATCTTCGATGCCCTGACGCCGGCCCTTGCTCAGATCGCCGAGCGGCATATCGGAAATCCCCTTTCCCCTGATCCCCATATAGAGCAGTTCGGGAATGGCGAAGAGACCGATGGTGACCGGGACCAGCTTGAACCCGTCGACCAGGGCAAGCTGGCCGAAGGTGAAGCGCTCGATGCCGGTGATCATCTGGATACCGACCATGGAAATCAGCAACCCGAGGCCGCCGGCGATGATGCCCTTGACGGGCGCCTTGCCGCTCAGCGCGCCGACCATGGCGACGCCGACCATCACCAGCATGAAGAATTCCGGCGGCCCCAGCAGCAGCACCAGCGGACGCAGCACCGGGATCGCAACCAAAAGCACGATGGCGCCGAGGATGCCGCCGATCGCCGAAGCCGTGAACGACGCCCCCAGCGCGCGCGCGGCCTCGCCTTTCTTGGCCATCGGGTAACCGTCCATGATGGTCGCCTGGGATCCCCCGCCGCCCGGAACGCTGAACAGGATCGAGGTGATCGAATTGGCCGTGTTGCTGACCGCCCAGATGCTCATGATCAGGCAGATGGCCTCGAACTTGTTGAGGACGAATGCGATCGGCAACAGAAGCGCTATGGCGGTCTTGCTGCCGATGCCGGGCATCGCCACCAGGGTGGAACTGATGATGATGCCGAACATCATCAGCCCGAACGCCTTCCACTGGAGGATGCCTAGAAGGCCGGCAATGGCGGCTTCAATCATTTACCCTGTCCCGACCGCGCCTGACCTTTGGCGGGCGCGCGCCTTGCCCGAAGATAAGGACGCACCCGCCGGGTAACGCTGCAAAGCTTATTTGCAATCTACGTTGGTCGCTTCCTCGCCCGGCTTGGGGTAGGTGAAGCGGCATTTCATCCCGACCTTGATGGCTTTGCGCTTGGCCTTCTTGCCGGCGACCGTGACCTTGGTGCGCGAGCCGGAAATCTTGGCCACGACCTCCTTGCCCTCGTAGCTGATCCAGACCCGTCGGCCGCCACGTTTGATCTTGGTGACGGGGCCTTCATGCTTGGCCATCTTGCTGAGGTCTTTCTTGGGCTTTTTGGCGCCGCCCAGGAACAGGTTCACCACCTCATCCGATGATCCCAGGGTGTCGTCGTAGATTTTTCGCATGTCCTTGGGATCGGTCCAGCCCACCGAGCGCTTGGCCCGCTTCGCTTCCTTCATCAGTTTAGGGTCTTCGATGGCCGCCTTGAAGGCGGCCCGCAGGATTTTCACGCGATCGGCCGGAACGCCGGGCGTGGTGAAGAACGGCCGGCCCGCCGCCATCGGCGCACCCATCAGGGCGACAAGCTGGCGGCCATTTTTCGACAGGCCGGTGCGGACATGGGGAACATCGGGCCCCAGCGTCGGATGCTTGGCGCCGTAATAGGCGATGCGCCGGAAGCCATGCTCCTTGATCGCAGCGGTGGTGCTTTCATAGCTGTTGACGGTGCCGTGCACTTCGCCCCTGGCGATGGCGAGAAAGCGTTCCTGGCCGCCGGAATAGCCGGTAATCACCTTGATCGGGAAGCCGTCCAGTTTCAGCAGCGTTGCGCCCTGATAGGACCCGCTGCCCGGACCGGTCACCGCCATCAGCACCAGCTTGCCGTACTTTTTCAGATCCGCAAGGCTCTTCACGGGATGATTGCCCGCGACCACCACGATCTGCGTGGAGGACGCCGCGCTGCCGATGGCAATGAGCTTGCGCACGTCGTATTTCACCCCGGTGCTCTTGACGCGCTGGGCCATGGCAAGCTCGCGGTTGAGAATCGCAAGCTCGGTGCCGTTCCGCTTGGCGCGGTTCATCATGTAGTTGGTGGCAACGATCCCGCCGGCGCCCGGCAGGTTGATCACGATGATATCCGGGTTGCCCGCGATGTGCCGCCCTAGATGACGGGCAAGCAGGCGGCCGTAAAAGTCGTAACCGCCGCCCGGCGACGAGCGGACCGTGATCTTGATGGTCTTGCCTTTGTAAAAGGACTGCGCCGCCGCGGGCGCACTGGCGAAATTCCAGGCAAGCGTGCCGGCAAGAAGCGTGGCAAGGGCGATGGCGCCCATGTTCCGTTTCATCCTCATACCCCCCTTGTTCCTTGGAAACTTATGTTTTCTTTAATTGTTGCAATCCGACGCTAGACGAATTCGAGGCAGCATTCAACTGCCGCCGGATTCCGCCCTCCGCGGCCGCACACCAGCCCGTGGATCAGGAACGCGGCCGCCGGGTTACGCTGCAAAAGGTTACTTGCAATCGACGTTGGTCGCTTCCTTGCCCGGCTTGGGGTAGGTGAAGCGGCATTTCATCCCGACCTTGATGGCTTTGCGCTTGGCCTTCTTGCCGGCGATTGTGACCTTGGTGCGCGAGCCGGAAATCTTGGCCACGACCTCCTTGCCCTTGTAGCTGATCCAGACACGGCGGCCGCCGCGTTTGATCTTGGTGACGGGACCTTCGTGCTTGACCAACTTGCTGAGGTCTTTCTTGGGTTTTTTGGCCCCTCTCGTGTAAAGGCTCACGATTTCATCGGAAGCGCCGAGAATAGAGCGGTAAATCCCGTCCATTCTTTTAGGATCGGTCCACGAGATGCTCCGCTTCGCCTTTTTCGCTTCCCGGAGAAGCGCGGGGTCGGCGAGCACCGCCTTGAACGCCGCGCGCAGCAGTTTCACCCGCTCGGCCGGAACGTTCGGCGCCGTCAGGAACGGCCGACCCGCGGCCAGCGGCGCCGCCATCAGGGCGGCGAACGCCTGGCCCCTTTTGGAAAGCGCACTTCGCAAATCGGGCACGCCCTTGAGATCTGGATGCGGGTTGCCGAGGTAGGCGATCGGCACGAGCCCGAGTTCCTTGATCTGCGCCCTGGCGCTTTCGTAACTGTTGGACGTGCCATGGGTGTCGCCCCTCACGATGGCAAGCATGCGCTCGGGCGTCGAGAGGTAACCGGTGATTGGCCTGACGGGATAGCCATCCATCTGCAGCAACATCGCGCGCTGGTACGATCCGCTGCCCGGGCCGGTTGCCGCGAACAAAACGGTCTTATTGAAATTTTTGAGTTGGGCGAGGGTCTTCACCGGATGGTTTTTGGCCATGAGAACCACCGAGGTCGACGAAGCCGCGCTGCCGATCGAAATCAGCTGGCGTACATCGTACTTGACCCCGGTTTCGCCGGTGCGCTGGGCATTGGCGAGTTCGCGGCTGAGCAGCGCGATCT
>JAZFWG010000294.1:0-3735 GCA_036448135.1 Alphaproteobacteria bacterium | reverse complement strand
CCACCGCGGCCAGCCCGGCCTCCAGCGGCACGCCCCGAGGTTCCGGTGCCCAAGGGTTTTGGGTGACATCGAGCAGCGAAGCGGGCCGCAGGTTGGCGAGCCCGGAATGCCGGCACCAGGCGTCGATAGAGGTGAGGCGGTCGGCGTTTGCGTCACTGGGCCACCAGGTCATGTCCGGCATGGCGCGGGCAAATGCCATTGCGTGCTGGCCGGTGCCGCTGCCGAGTTCCACCACGTCGCCGTCCCGACCCTTGAGAAGGTTGCGCAACTGCGCCGTGATGATGCCGTTGTTGCGGTGAAATGCCGGGGCATCGAGGCGCCCGTCTTGGGGCGCGGATGGCGTACCCCAGCCAGAATCGAGCCTATGATTCGCCATTGCCTCGGCCTGCCACCTGGGGGAGCATTCCGAGCGGCATCTTGGACCAAACGCGGCGCTAATTATGCGCCAGCGCGCCCCGGATCAGGCGGCCCGGCAGGGCGCCGGTGTGCTCGTTCTCGCGCATGAAAACCTCGCCGTTGACCACGGTCGCCAGGATCCCGTCGGACTTCTGTATGATGCGCGGCGCGCCCGCCGGCAGGTCATGGGCGAGCACCGGCATCGTGGGGGCGATGGCCTCGGGATCGAAAACGCAGACGTCTGCGTAGTTGCCCTCGCGCAGCCGGCCGCGGCCCTTGAGCCCGAAAAAGGCGGCGATGTCGTAGGTGATCTTGCGCACCGCCACTTCAAGGGGAATTGCCTGTTTCTCCCGCACCCAATGGCCCAGCAGGTGACCGTGGATGGGGTTGATGGTGGTGGCCACGTGGGCGCCGGAATCCGAGAACGTCACCGCCGAATGGGGGTGGCGGATGCAGGTCAGCACGTAATCCTGGTCCTCGTTGTTCGACGGCTGGACGAAGAACAGCTTCAGGTGATGGGCGAGCGCCAGGTCGATGAAGGCGTCGATGGGCGCGACACCGCGTTCCTTGGCGATCTCGCCGATCGAGCGGTACGGCGGCAGGGGCTGGGTCAACGGGTAGACCCAATCCCAGTCCACCGGCCTTTGGTAGAGGTTGGGAAGCGACGGATCGGGGCTGTGGACATGGTTGTTGACGGCGTCCACCAGCTTCGCGCGCATGGAAGGGTCGCGCAGGCCAGCTTCCTGCTCTTCCAGTGGCTTCTTTCGGAATTCCTTCCACACCGGGATCATGTCGTAGGGGGTCGCGGTCTCGAAAGAGCGCAGCGAGCCGTTCCACGTCGCCGTCCCCTGGATCAGCATCTTGCCGCCTTCGGCGATGGTGTCGTCGACCATGTCGAACTGGTTGCGCCAGACGTTGGGCGTGTTGCGATGATACCAGGAACTGCCGAAGGTGAAGGGAACGCCGGATTCGACGCAGAGCTTTTTCATCCGCGCCTGCTCGTCCTTGCGCGCCTCGGGGTCGTGATCGGTGGATTCGCGGGAGAATTCCATGATCCCGGCACCGAGCTCCGACATCACGCCGGTGAGCTCCTCGACCTCGTGCCAGTCGGCCAGGCGGCTGGCCACGGGCTGGCCCGTGGGCGTGCGGTGGGCGCGGGAACGCGACGTGGAAAGGCCGATGGCGCCGGCGCGCAGGGCATCGGCGAGCTCCCGTTTCATGGTGGCGAGATCGCCCTCGCCGGCGGTTTCCTCCATGGCGCGTTCGCCCATGGCATGGGTGCGCAGCGCCGAATGCCCCACATAGGCTGAATAGTTGATGCCCTTGGGCAATTTTTCGATGGCGTCGAGATAATCCGGGAAGCCGTCCCAGGACCAGGGGATACCCGCCTTCATGGCGTCGATGGAGATATCCTCGGCCATTTGCAGGTTGTGCAGCACCAGCTCCTTGTCGGCCTCCGCGCATGGCGCCAGCGAGAATCCGCAATTGCCCATGACCACCGATGTCACGCCGTGCCAGCAGGAATTGGTGCCGATGGGGTCCCAGAAGTCCTGGGCATCCATATGGGTGTGGTCGTCAACGAAGCCGGGCGCGACAACGTGGCCTTCGGCGTCGATGACCTCAATGGCGGCCTCGCCGTTCACCTCGCCGATGGCGGCGATCCTGCCGTCGGAAATGGCGAGATCGGCGCGATAGCCGGGCAGGCCGGTGCCGTCGACCACGGTGCCGCCCTTGATGATGATGTCGTAAGCCATGGGTTTCCTCCAATTTTGATTGGCCCGGTTCAAGGACCGCCCGCCCAGGGCATGCCGATGCCGGTCGCGTCTCGGGCCGGTTCACCCAGCCGCGTTGATCCATTTGGGCGAATCGTAGTGCGGTTGGCGGCCGCTGGCAATCAAGCAGTGCGATGATCGCCAGGATCGGACAAAGCTGCTATAGGGGCGGGCTGCCCCAAAAGAACCGCAACCAGGAGGGATTCCAGATGAGTGCGCGCGAACTTCCCGACGACGTTTACGAGGAATCCTGTAGCCGGCTACCGGTGCCCAAGCGCGAAGACCTGCCCGATGCCGCCAAGGAGTATTATGATTATTTTCACGACCCCAAAGGCGGCACCTACGCGGGTATTCGCGGGCCTGGGTGCATCCGTCTCCACAGTCCCGAATTGCATGTGCGCTCGGTCCCCGTGAGCCGCTACGTACGTTACGAGGCCGGGATTCCCGAAGACGTACGGGAGCTTGCCATCCTGGTCACCGGCCGCGCCTTCGACAGCCAGTTCGAATGGACCGCCCACGAACCAGCGGCGCTCAAGGCGGGCGTACCCAAGGCCACCGTCGACATCGTGCGCGACCGCAAGCCTACCGACGGCCTGCCCGAGGCCCATGACGTGATCATCACCCTGGGCCGCCGGCTGTGGGAGGAACGCAAGACCGTCCCAAAGGACCTTTATGCGCGCGCCATGGAATTATTCGGGGCGCGGATGCTGGTCGATATCCTCTGGCTGATGGGCAATTACGCCTGGACCGCGGCCCTGATCGCCACCTTCGACGTTCAGGTGCATCCGGAAAAGGAGCCGTTGCTGCCTAGCCCCTGAGGCATCCCCCGGCGCCTTGATTCCCCTTCCGCGTGGGCCGTGCATTGTTTATGAAGGAAGAAAGGGGATCGAAGCGCCGCGTGCCGAGCCGCCAACCAAGGGAAAGGGAGTCACCATGCACACCAAGGAAATTGTCGATATCGACGGCAGCCCCATGGAGGTTCTGGTGTTCCAGCCCGAAGGCGACGGGCCGTTCTCCGGCCTCGTGGTGGCCCAGCACATCCCTCTCGCCCATAGCGGCCTGGAAAAGGATCCCTTCGTGTTGGATGTTGGCGAACGCCTGGCCGCGGCGGGTTATGCCTCGGTCACGCCCTTTGTCTTCCATTGGTGGCCGACCGAAGCCGATATCGAGGTCAAGCGCGATGGTTTCCGCGACGACAACGCGGTCAAGGACATGGACGCCGCCTTCGACATCCTGGCGGGGTTGGATAAGGTCGACGAGCTCCGCATCGGCATCATCGGACATTGCTGGGGCGGACGGCTCGCCTGGCTCGGCGCCTGCCACGAACCCCGCTACGAGGCGGCGGTGGTGCTCTATGGCGGGCGCATCAAGGTGGGCATGGGCGAGGGCGCGCCTGCGCCCATCACCCTCGCCGGCGGCATCAAGTGCCCGATGATGGGAATTTTCGGCAATGACGACTTAAACCCGTCGCCCGCCGACGTCGCCGACCTCGACGCGGCGCTCGACGCCGCCGGGGTCGAGCACACCTTCCACGATTACGACGGCGCCGGGCACGGTTTCCAGGATT
>JAZFWG010000293.1:0-4632 GCA_036448135.1 Alphaproteobacteria bacterium | reverse complement strand
CCTCATTGGCGACGAGATCGCGGCCGATGACATCGAGGCCGAAGACATCCCGGTAGAACGCCTCGTAGACATCGAGCTCCGCAACCTGCACAACCAGGTGGATAAAGCCGTCGACCAGCGCCATGGGGGTCTCACCTGTTGTGGCGGCACAATCCTTGTTGTCGTGGCCTTGTTGTCGTGGCCTTGTTGTTATGGT
The DNA here is from genome assembly GCA_036448135.1 of Alphaproteobacteria bacterium. Classification (GTDB taxonomy): domain Bacteria; phylum Pseudomonadota; class Alphaproteobacteria; order SMXQ01; family SMXQ01; genus JAZFWG01. The sequence goes on along the minus strand of JAZFWG010000293.1, from coordinate 4,436 downwards.
GCCGCAAGGGAGGGATTGTAACCCCTAAGCCCCGGCTTGAAGAGCCCTAAAATACCAGCTCGGCGAAGGGATCGGGGGCGCCTTCCGGGTCAAACCCGAACAAATCCCAGCTTTCGGCCATGTGGGGCGGCAAGGGCGCGGTAAACACCCGGGGGGAGCCTTTGGCCCGCGGGATTGCGAGGCTGCGCGCATGGAGGTGGAGCTTGCGGCTCAGTCCCTTGCCGGTGATGAACGCGTCCTTGCCGCCATATTTGCCGTCGCCCTGGATCGGGATTTCGATGGCGGCGCAATGGACCCGGAGCTGATGGGTGCGACCGGTCTCGGGCATCAGCGCCAGCCAGGCGGTGCGCTGGCCCGCCGCTTCCACCACCGTGTAGTAGGTCACCGCCCGTTTGCCTTCCGCCATGTCCGCCATCATGCGTTCACCGCCCCGGCCGGGAAGCTTGGACAGGGCGAGATCGATGCGGCCGCGCCGCGGCCGGGGGACGCCGACGGTCAGGGCCCAATAGATCTTCTGCATGTGGCCCAAGCGGAAAGCGGCGGCCAGGCGGGCGGCGGCGGCGGCGTTGCGGCCAAGAACCAGAACCCCGCTGGTGTCCTTATCAAGCCGATGGACCAGGCGCGGCCGTTCGGCGGCGCCGAAGCGGAGCGCCTCGGTCATGGCGTCGACATGGCTATGGGTGTTGGTGCCGCCCTGGACCGCGAGGCCCGGCGGCTTGTTGAGGACCAGGATGTCGTCGTCCTTGAACAGCACCGCGTCCCTGAGCCGCGCCGCCTCGGCCTGATCGAAATGGTCCCGCCGCGGCCTGGATGCCGCCTTCGGCGCCGGCGTCAGCATCTCGGCATCCAAGGGCGGGATGCGCACCCGCATGCCCGGCGCCACCCGGAACGCGGCCTTGGCGCGCTTGCCGTCGACCCGGACCTGGCCGGTGCGCAGCAGTTTCTCGAGCCGGCCATGGCTGAGCCCGGGGTAGTGGCGGCGGAACCAGCGGTCGAGGCGAAGCTCGCCGTCGTCGTCGCCCACATTGACGGTGCGGACGCCGCTCAATCGCCCCCCTCCGCCTTGGCGCCACGCCCCCCCTTGGCGCCGCGCCCCCCCTTGGCGCCACGCCCGGCGCGGAGCTTGGCCCAGTGTTCGAGGCGCTTGGCGATCTCGCGCTCGAAACCCCGGTCAACTGGCCGGTAGAAGTCCTGGCGCGTCATGTCATCGGGGAAGCAGTCCTGGCCCGAAAAGGCGTCATCGGCATTGTGGTCGTATTGATAACCGGCGCCATAGCCGAGATCGGACATCAGCCGGGTCGGGGCGTTGAGGATATGCATGGGCGGCATCAGGGACCCGGTGTCTTTGGCGGCCTTCTCGGCCCCGCCGAAAGCGCGGTAAGCGGCATTGGATTTGGGCGCCGTTGCCAGATAGATCACGGCCTGGGCCAGCGCCAGCTCTCCTTCCGGCGAGCCCAGGAAGTCATAGGCCTCCTTGGCGGCCAGGGCTTGGACCAGGGCCTGGGGATCGGCAAGGCCGATGTCTTCCGAGGCGAAGCGCACCAGGCGCCGGGAGATGTAAAGGGGGGCTTCGCCGCCGGCGAGCATGCGGGCGAGCCAGTAGAGCCCGGCATCGGCATCCGACGCGCGCAATGACTTGTGCAAGGCGCTGATCAGGTTGTAATGGCCATCGCGGGACTTGTCATAGAGGGGCGCGCGCTTTTGCAGGAGCGTGGTGAGCTCCCGGGTCTCAAGCGCCGGATAGGTGCCCTTGTCATCGCAGCCAAGTGCGAACAGCTCCTCGGCGAGGTTGAGCAGATAGCGCCCGTCGCCGTCGGCCATGGCGCGAAGGGCACACCGCGCGTCACCGTCAAGCGGCAGCGACCGTCCGGCGTCTTCCTCGGCGCGGCCAAGCAGGACCTCCTGGGCGTCATCGTCGAGCCGGTTGAGGACGAAGACCTGGCAGCGTGACAACAAGGGCGGGTTGATCTCGAAGGACGGGTTTTCCGTGGTCGCGCCGACCAGAATGACGGTTCCGTCCTCCACATAGGGCAGGAAGCTGTCCTGCTGAATGCGGTTGAAGCGGTGGATTTCATCGACGAACAGAAGCGTGCCTTGGCCGCCCTGGCGCCGCTTGGCGGCGTCGCCGAACACCCGCTTGAGATCGGCGACGCCGGAGAACACCGCCGACAGGAGCTCGAAATGGAGATCGGTGTGGGCGGCGAGAAGCCGGGCGATGGTGGTCTTGCCGGAGCCGGGCGGCCCCCACAGCACCATCGAGGCGAGCCTTGCCGACGCCACCATGCGCCCGATCGGGCCATCGCCCCCGAGCAGATGTCCCTGGCCCACCACCTGGTCCAGGGTCCCGGGGCGCAAACGGTCGGCAAGCGGCCGCGGCGCCGAGGCTTCGAACAGGCTGGTCATCGGTTGATCACCATCCGCATGACCTGATCACCGCGCCTTAGGCGGATGCTCCAGCCGGTTGCCTGGTCGTCCAGGGCGTGCCTCAGGTCCTTGACCGAGGCGATCTTGTGGCCATTGACGTTGAGGATATTGTCAGCGGGCCTGACCCCGAACCGCGCGCCGATGCTGCCCCGGGCGACCTTAAGCACGATCACCCCCTTGCGCCCGGCGGGGAGTGCGAGTTCTTCCACCAGCGCCGGCGATAAATTGGCGACCGTCGCGCCTGAGAAGGGGTGGGCGCCCTTGAGCGTGGTGGTGTTGCGCGGGGGAATCTCGGGCGGCGGCACCAGCGCCATCGTAAGACGGTGGGGCTTGCCCTTGCGCCAGACTGTGAGTTCCGCGGTCTTGCCGACCGTGAGCGTAGCGAGCCGGTAGCGCAGCGCCTGGGGATCATCGACCGCACGCCCATTGACCGCGGTGATGACATCGCCGACCCAGAGCCCCGCACCACCGGCGGGGCTGTTGGCGTTGATATCGTTGATCAGGACGCCCGCCGGGCGCGCTAGACCGATGATGGCGGCAATATCGGGGGTCACCGTCTGGCCGGTCGCGCCCAGCCATGGCCGCACCACGCGGCCGCCCGTGGCGATGCCGGCGATCACCGCGGCGACCATATTGGAGGGAATGGCGAAGCCGACGCCGACGGAGCCGCCAGAGCGGGAATAGATCGCGGTGTTGATGCCGACCAGGCGGCCATCCATGGTCACCAGCGCGCCGCCCGAGTTTCCCGGATTGATGGCGGCGTCGGTCTGGATGAAAAAGCGGAAATCGGAAACCCCGACGGTGGTGCGCGCCAAGGCCGAGACGATGCCGCTGGTCACGGTCTGGCCGACCCCGAAGGGATTGCCGATGGCCAGCAACAGATCGCCGACTTCGAGATCGTCGGAATCGCGGAACTTGAGGAAGGGCAGTTTTTCGCTCCCCGCATCGATCCTGAGGACCGCGAGGTCGGTCTGTTCGTCGGTGAGCTCTATGGTGGCCGAAAAGCTGCGGCGGTCGGAGAGGCCGACCGTGATTTCGTCGCTGCCTTTGATGACATGGTAGTTGGTGACGATCAGCCCGGAGGCATCGACGATCACGCCCGAGCCCAGCGAGGTCTGGACCCGCTCCCTTGGCCGGCCCAAGGGGAAATTGTCACCGAAAAAACGGCGGAAGAACGGATCGGAGAACAGCAGCGACCCGGTGCGCTGGCGCACCACTTTGCGGGTGTGGATATTGACCACCGCCGGCGCCACCTTTTTGACCAAAGGCGCGAAGGAGAGCTTGATCTGCTGGCGCGAGGACGGCACCTGGTTTTGGGCGCCTTGGGCCGGCGCGGCGGCGATGGCCGCGATCAGGGCCACCAACAGGCCCATGGCGGCGCCGTGGAAGCTGTGCTTCATGGGGTTAGATTTCCCGTAGGTCTTCATCACACCGAACTCTAACACCGGAAAAAAGGAAAGGCAGCCACGACGGCTGCCTTCACTTCCCGCCAAACAGGGGGATTGTCGCTATTCTTCCGCCTCTTCGGCCTCGGTCTCACCTTGCGGCGGGCCGGAATCGAGGCCCTTGGCCTTGGGGTCGCGGTCGACCAGCTCGATATAGGCCATGGTGGCGGCGTCGCCATAGCGGGTGCCGGCGCGGATCACCCGGGTGTAGCCGCCATTGCGTTCGGCGTAGCGCGGAGCCAGGCTGTCGAACAGCTTCCTGGTAATCTTGTTGTCGCGCAGGATCGACATGGCTTGGCGGCGGGCATGGAGGTTGCCGCGCTTGCCCAAGGTGATCAAGCGGTCGACCACCGGGCGCAGCTCCTTGGCCTTGGCGACCGTGGTCTTGATCTGCTCGTGCTTCAACAGCGCGACCGCCATATTGGCGAACATCGCCTTACGATGGGCACTGGTGCGGTTCAGCTTCCGACCGCTTAATCCATGACGCATGACTTACTCCTTGGCCTGGGCTTACCGGAAGGTCAGTAGGGCTCTTCCAGCCGCTTGGCCATTTCCTCGATGTTTTCC
>JAZFWG010000292.1:0-2161 GCA_036448135.1 Alphaproteobacteria bacterium | reverse complement strand
CCTTGTCGATGATCGCGAACCAGGCCGTATCCCGGTTGCGGCCCTTGGTGACGACAGCCTGGCGAAACACACCTTCGAAGCTAAAGCCATAACGTTGCGCCGCACGCATTGACGCCACGTTCAGGTTGTCGCATTTCCATTCATAGCGGCGATATCCCATCTCGTCGAAGGCCCGTTTCATCATAAGATACATGGCTTCCGTCCCGGCGGCGGTACGCTGCAAGGCGGGAGAATAATTGATGTGTCCCACCTCGATCACGCCATTGGCAGGATCAATGCGCATATAACTGGCCACGCCCACGGCAGTCCCGGTCTTGAGATTGATCACCGCATAAAACAGCGGATCATCGCCAAGGCAGGTGTTCTCCATCCAATGCCGGTAGGCCTCAAAATCGCGAAAGGGGCCATAGGGAAGGTAGGTCCAGACACTGCCCTCGGCATCGGCGCAATCGGCCCGGTACAAGTCTTCGGCGTGACGCGTCACGTCCAGCGGTTCCACCCGGCAAAAGCGTCCCTCCAGGGGTGTGCGGGGTGGGGTCTCACGGGACACCCAGTCTGGCACCGCAAAGCCGATGGGCTGACCAATTCCGTTTCGAAGCTCCGACATGGCAAGTCTTACCCTGGATCTTTGGACTGGACTATACCGGCCACTGGTGGCGGGTGGCAGCCCGCCATATCACTCCCACTCAATCGTGCCCGGCGGCTTCGAGGTGACGTCGTAACTCACCCGGTTGATGCCCTTGACCTGATTGATGATTCGGTTGGCGACCCGTCTAAGGAAGTCGTGGTCGAACCGGTAGAAATCGGCGGTCATGCCGTCGGTGGTGGTGACGGCACGCAGCGCGCAGGCGAAATCATAGGACCGCTCGTCGCCCATGACGCCGACGGTGCGCACCGGAAGCAACACCGCGAAGGCCTGCCAGATATCGTCGTAAAGCCCGGCATTGCGGATTTCTTCGAGGAAGATGACATCGGCCTGGCGCAAGATGTCGAGCTTAACCCGGGTGATCTCGCCGGGCATGCGGATGGCGAGGCCCGGGCCCGGGAACGGGTGGCGGCCCACCAGCTCTGTGGGCAGGCCGAGCTCACGCCCCAACACCCGCACCTCGTCCTTGAACAGGCTGCGCAGGGGCTCGATCAGCTTCATCTTCATGCGTTCCGGCAGGCCGCCGACATTGTGGTGTGACTTGATGGTGGCGCTGGGCCCGCCGGTGAACGAGACCGATTCGATGACATCGGGATACAGCGTGCCCTGGGCGAGGAAATCGGCGCCACCGGCCTTGGCCGCCTCTTCATCGAACACATCGATGAAGGTGGCGCCGATGATCTTGCGTTTTTCCTCCGGGTCGGTGACGCCGCCGAGCTTTTTCAGGAACAGATCGCCGGCGTCGCGGTGCACCAGGGGGATGTTGTAATGGTCGCGGAACAGCGCCACCACCTGGGTGGCCTCCCCGCTGCGCAACAGCCCGGTATCGACGAAGACGCACAATAGCTGATCGCCGATGGCCTCATGCAGCAGCGCCGCGACCACCGAGGAATCGACCCCACCCGACAGCCCGCAGATGACGCGCCCGTCCCCGACCTGGGCGCGGACCTCGGCGATGGCGTGGCCGCGGAACGCCGCCATGGTCCAGCCGCCCTCGCACCCCGCCACCCGGTGGGTGAAATTCTCGATCAGCTTGGCGCCGTCCGGGGTGTGGATGACCTCGGGATGGAACTGGACGCCGTAGAAGCGCCGGTCGTCGTCGGCGATGGCGGCATAGGGCGCGCCTTCGGTGGTGGCGACGGCGCGGAACCCCGGCGGCAGTGCGGTCACGCGGTCGCCATGGCTCATCCACACCTGGTGTTGGCCGCCCTTGTCCCACACGCCCTGGAACAATTCGCAACTGTCATCGATGTTAAGGAAGGCGCGGCCGAATTCCCGGTGTTGGGAGCTTTCCACCGTGCCCCCCAGTTGCGCCACCATGGCTTGCTGGCCATAGCAGATGCCGAGCACCGGAACCCCCAAAGCGAACACCGCATCCGCTGCCCGGGGGGTGTCCTCGAAGGTCACTGAGGCCGGCCCGCCGGATAGAATCACCGCTTTCGGTTCCACCTGGGCAATCGCATCGGCGCCCTTGTCGTAGGGCACGATTTCGCAATAGACGCCGCTTTCGCGCAC
>JAZFWG010000291.1:0-4233 GCA_036448135.1 Alphaproteobacteria bacterium | reverse complement strand
CGTGCCCTCAAGCTCCGACCCCTTGATGGTGGCGGCGACTTCATGGCCGAGGATGCCGGCGTGCTCAGCCGTCATCTCCACCAGATCGGCCATCACCACCAGTTTTTCGCCGACCTTGGCCAGGCTGTCGGTGGCGGTCTCGGTGACGATCAGCACCTGATAGTCGAAGTCGGCGCCATAGGCCACGGCGCGGTTGCCGGGCAGGGTCCAGGGGGTTGTGGTCCAGATCACCACCGAAGCGCCTTCGAGGTCCCCCCGCGGCGTTTGCACGACAGGGAACCGCACCCACACCGTGGTCGATTTGTGGTCGAAATATTCGACCTCGGCTTCGGCGAGGGCGGTCTTTTCCACCACCGACCACATCACCGGCTTGACCCCCTTATAGAGGCTGCCGCTCATCAGGAACTTGCACAACTCGCGGACGATCTGGGCCTCGGCGTCGTGGGCCATGGTGGTATAGGGATGATCCCAATCCCCTTCGATGCCGAGACGCTTGAACTCCTCCTTCTGGATTTCGATCCACTTGGCGGCGAAGGCCCGGCATTCCTGGCGGAACTGGACCACCGGCACCGCGTCCTTGTCCTTGCCGCCGGCGCGGTACTTTTCCTCGATCTGCCATTCGATGGGCAGGCCGTGGCAGTCCCATCCCGGCACATAGATGGCGTCCTTGCCCAGCATCTGCTGCGAGCGGTTGATGACGTCCTTGAGAATCTTGTTCAGCGCGTGGCCGATATGGATGTTGCCGTTGGCGTAGGGCGGCCCGTCATGCAGGACGAAGCGCTCGCGGCCGCGGCCGGCCTCGCGCAACTTGGCGGAAAGGCCGATGCGGGCCCAGCGTTCGAGCCACTCGGGCTCGCGCTTGGGCAGCCCCGCCCGCATCGGGAAATCCGTGCGCGGCAGGAACACGGTGGATTTGTAATCGGCGCTCATGGGCAGGTATCGGACGTCGGTTTCACGAGGATGCGGCGGCACTGTTCTCCATTGACGGGCCGGCGTCAACCTTGGCAAGGATACTGCGCGCCGCCGCCGCGTCCTTCTCCATCTGCGCGACCAGGGCGGAGGCATCGTCGAACTTCTCCTCGCCACGCAGATAATCGACCAGCCGCACCCTGAGATGGCGGCCATAGATATCGGCGTCGAAGTCGAAGAGGTGGACCTCGAACAAGGGCTCGGAACCGCCGAAGGTGGGGCGCTTACCGAAACTGGCGACGCCGTCATGCCACACCGTCGCGCGCCCGGCGTCGATGCCGGCGCGGACCGCATAGATGCCGAAGGCGGGATTGAGGTGCTCGGCGAGGCGCAGATTGGCGGTGGCATAGCCGAGATGACGGCCGCGGCCGTCGCCGTGTTCGACTCGGGCCTCGATCTCCCAGAACCGGCCGAGCGCAAGGGCGGCGCTTTTGACGTCGCCCTGGCGCACCAGATCGCGAATCCCGCCCGAGGACACCATGTCGCCATCGTCACGCACCGGGGTGATGCAATCGACCCCGAAACCGTGGTGTTCGGCAAGGTCCTTCAGCACCTCGACATTGCCCCGGCGGCGGTGACCGAAGACGAAATTCTCGCCCACCACCACATGGCGGGCCTTGAGACCGCCGACGAGAATATCGGCGACGAAGTCCTCGGCGCTGATGGCGGCAAAATCCATGTCGAAATGGAGCACGAACAGGCAATCGACGCCGAGCGCCTCCATGTGGTGGGACCGAGTGCGCAGCGTGCTCAGGCGAAAGGGCGGGGCCTTGGGGCTGAAAACGCTCCTCGGGTGGGGCTCGAAGGTCAGCAGCCCCAAGGGCGCGGAATTCGCCTTGGCGATGTCCTTGGCCGCGCCGATCACCGCCTGATGGCCGCGATGGACGCCGTCGAAATTGCCGATGGCAATGACGGCGCCCGCCACCTCGGCGGGCAAATTCTCGATATGGCGAAAGACACGCATGGTCCGGGTGGCGTCCTTGTACCCTCATATTAGATCGGAAAACCGGCCCACACCATATAGCGCAACCACCACCCTGTGTAGGGCGATGATGCCGGCGCGGCCAGGCTACGTCGTTTCCATGGCCATGGTGCCGCCATCGACGAACAGATTCTCGCCGACGATGAATTCGGACTCGTCGGACACCAGGAACAACACGGCCTGGGCCGCTTCGATGGGATGGCCCGCCCGGCCCTTGAGATTGGCGATGGGACGGTCAGGATTGAAGTCCTCGCGCCCCACCGGCGAGCCGATCTTGTTGGGCGAGATCGAATTGACGCGGATATTGTGGGGCGCCAGCTGCACCGCGAGCGAGCGGGTGAAATTTATCACTCCGCCCTTGGCGGTGGTGTAGGCGATGGCGCGGGGGCGTCCGCGCCAGCCCGAGGTCGAGGCGACATTGACGATCTTGCCACCCTCGCCCTGGGAAACCATCTGCTCGGCGACATATTTCGACATCAGGAACGGCCCGGTCAATGTCACGGCCATGACCTTGTTCCATTCCGCCTCGGTGATATCGAGGATGGTCTTGTTGTCGGAAATGGCGACATTGTTGACCAGGATGTCGATGCGGCCCCAGCGCCCGACCACGGCGGCGACCATGTCTTTCACCTGGGCGGAATCGGAAATATCGGTGACCACGGCCATGGCATCGTCGCCGATCTCGGCGGCCACCGCATCGGCGCGGCCCTGATCCATGTCGATGACGGCGACCTTGGCGCCCTCGGCGGCAAACAGCTTGGACATTTCCTCGCCGATATTGCGCCCGGCGCCGGTGATGATGGCGACTTGTCCCTCGAGTTTCATGGGTTCCCCTTCATGGCTTGATTGAGGCCATTGAAGCAGGCGGGCCCGAAGCCGTCAATCGGGGCCTGGGTTGCGGTTGACAGCCGGTTTGCCGGCCCCCTAGACTCCCGGCAAAATCATCATGTTCAGGGGAATTATCCACCATGGCCAATATGACACTGACGCTGGCGATCGAGCGCTATGACCGTCATTTTCCCTTCTTCGACGGCACCGTGACGGCGCCCGACGGCGTCGATCTCAATATCCTCCAGGTCGGCCAGAGCGTGAACCTGCGCGACGGCACCGGCCGCCACGGCCGCATGCTCCATAATGAGGAATTCGATGTCTGTGAATTCTCCATGTCCAGCTACCTCATGGCCAAGGGCCGCGACATGCCCATCGCCGGGGTGCCGATCTTCCCGCGCCGGCTGTTCAGCCAGAGCCAGATGTGGGTACATCCGGATTCCAACTTATGGGAGCCCAAGGACCTGATCGGCAAGAAGGTGGCGCTGTCAACGTTCCAGACCACGCTGTCGCTGTTGGCCAAGGGCGACATGAAGTTCCATTACGGCGTGCCGTGGGAGGACATCCACTGGCTCACCACCGACCCGGACGAGAAGGTCAAATTCGACGTCAAGCCGGGGGTCAAGCTCGACTATATCGGCAACCGCGCGGATTTGGGCCATATGCTGGAGAAAGGCGAAGTCGATGCCTTCTTCCTGCCCCATCCGCCCCATTCGGTGGTCTCGGGCGAGACCGCGGCGCGGCGGCTGTTCGCCGACTGCAAGGCCGAGGAACTGGCCTATTACGAACAGCACGGCGACTTCCCCATCATGCATGTGGTCGCCATCCGCCAGAGCCTGTTGGACCAGGAACCGTGGCTGGCCAAGGCGGTGATGGACATGTTCAACCAGTCCAAGACCATCGCCGAGAGCTATTACGATGATCCCAACTGGTCGCGCCTGGCCTGGGGCCGCCACGATTTCGAGGACGAACGCAAATTGTTCGTCGATGATCCCTGGGAGAACGGATTTCAGCGCAACCGGGCCAATATCGCGCGCTTCATCAAATACTCCCACGACCAGGGCCTGATCGACGAGGAATACGAACCCGAGCGCCTGTTCGCCGAACAGGTCCTCGACAGCTAAGGGTTTCTGAATTTAAGGCGCGAAGGCCCGGGTCCATGGCCGCCGCACCTTGGTCACCGTCGGCGGCATCAAGGCCAAGCGCAAGGCGCTCAAGGCCGGCATGACATGCGCGATCAAATATGAAGGCTCCGGCACCGAGGCCGCGACGCTGAAATGTAAGTGACGCCCGCCTCCCCGCCACGGCCATCAATATCCAGTGAGTTGACAGCGGCGGTCATACGGGTTCCTTGTGATAAATGCCACCAAGTTTTCCTTGACGGCCCATGGTTGTGGTTTAGGATTCGCCGTCACACAAGTTCACGGGATCGGAAATGCGATGAAAAAGCTTTT
>JAZFWG010000290.1:0-2216 GCA_036448135.1 Alphaproteobacteria bacterium | reverse complement strand
TTCCAGAACGAAGGCGCCGACAAGGAAGGAATCGGTAAGATTGACGAAACAGGCGTCGACCCCGAAGCGGTCCCAGCGGGCGGTTTCCACCTTGGCCAGGTCTTCCACGTAGAAGGTTTCGTGGATGGGGATACCCTGATCCTTCTGCCACAGGAAATAGAATTGCGGCGGCCTCTTATAGACCAGGGCGTCGGGATCGTTGGGGGTGGTCTTGTCGTTCTGTTGGCTCATGATCGGGCGTTCTCAAGCCTTGGCCATTTTCCGCGCGACACGAGCCTGGCCGCTTGAGACCTCGATGCGGATGCGCTTATTGATGGCCGCGTCGCGGATCACCCCGTGGGGGTCGCCGCCCTCTTCCACCGCCTTGATCTGCTCGCTGAGAAGCCTCCGGTAAAGGGCGATTCCCTTATCGGCGGTGCCCAGGTGTTCGCGGCTGCGGTTGGTGATCTCGCCCTGGGTTTCCCAGGCCATGGCGTCGTGGGAACCGAAGGTGTCCATATGGTATTCGCCGTCCTCGTTCTTGACCGGGGGCACGTATTCATGGGGCACGATGTCGGGCTGGGCAACCGCCGATCCATCCTCGGTGGGCGTGAACTGATAGCGGAAGATTTGGGTATGGGTATCGTCCACCGGCAGGCGCATATGCATCACGATGTGCTCGCGCTGGGGGGACAGCAGGAAGGTCGGGAAAATCACCGGATGGCCCAATTCCCTTTCGCCGTCTTCGCCGCCATAGATACGCTGCTTGGTCACGCCGCACCAGGCGTCTTGCTTGACGATTTCGAAATTCACCTCTTCGATGGGACGGTAGTAATAGGCGCCTTTGTCCCCCTTGCCCTTGAGCACAAGGGTATGGGCGTGGAGGTAATAGGTGTGGGTGGGATCCACCGAATTTTCCATCACCTGCAGCCAGTTGCAGTTGAGCCGCGGCAGGATGAAGACGGTGCGGACGCCGTCGTCCCTCAGAAGCTGATCCCAGTTGGGCAGGAGCGGTGCGGGGTCCGGGCCCATATAGGCGAAAATCAATCCACCGAGCACCTCGACTTTATAGGCTATCTGCCTCACCTGGTCCTTGAGCGGGCTGTCATCGGGCTCGAACGGCTGCTCGAGACAGCGGCCGGTGCGGTCGTATTTCCATCCGTGATAGGGGCACCGCAGCCCGTCTTCCTCGACGAACCCATAGGCCAGCGAAGCGCTTCGATGGCAGCAATGCTCCTCGAGCAACCCGAGGCGGCCGCGGCCGTCGCGGAACAGCACCAGGTCCTCGCCGAGCGCGCGGACCCGCTTGATGGGTTTGTCTTCGCTGATTTCCCCTTCAACGGCGACCGGATGCCAATAGCGCCGAAGCAGCTCACCGGCGGGCGTTCCCGCGCCGACCCGCGTCAACCGTTCATTGACCTCCTTGGACAGCATAACCTTCCCCGTTTCCTCGTTAAGGTCTCCGCGATTCGTCCCTCACCCGATGCCAATCCTATCGTTCGGACCAGCCATAAATATCGATGGTGCGCGCGCCATCCTTCAACTGATTGATGACGCCGGCTTCCTTGTCCTCGCGCGCCTGGGACGCCGCCGCGGCTTGGGCAAGGCCGCCGCCCGGCACCACCACCACGCCGTCCCGGTCACCCACCGCCACATCGCCCGGGTTGACGGCGACATCGCCGATGGTGATGGGCTCGTTTATGAAACCACCCTCCTCCTTCAGGGTGCCGCGGATGGCAAACCCCCGGGCAAAGACCGGGAAGCCGATCTCTTGGAGGAGGTCGGCATCGCGAACGCAACCGTCGATCACCAACCCGCCGAGGCCGCGGGTTTTCGCCGCATGGGCCATGATCTCACCAAAATAGCCGCCTTCATAGCCCCCATCCACATCCACCATCAGGACATCGCCGGGCCGGGCCAGGTAGATGGCGCGGTGAATGTTGATGTTGTTCAGCGCCTTGGTCTTGACCGTCACCACCGGGCCCGCCAGCGCCATGCCCGGCGCCACCGGCTTTATGGCCGCGGGCAGGGCGCCCTTGCGGCCCATGGCCTCATGAAGGGTGGCCGAAGGATAGGCCGCCACCGCCTCGAGAAGGGCGGCATCGGGCCTCGGAAAATCGTCACCTTTATCGGCCATCCCGGCTCCTTTCCCGCCCCATTTCCCGGTGGCGGTCAGCCCCTTTGCAGATCGTGATAGCCATGCTCGACGGGGATGTATTTGAGGGTAAAGGCGCGAC
>JAZFWG010000289.1:0-3263 GCA_036448135.1 Alphaproteobacteria bacterium | reverse complement strand
CTGGCCGCCATATTCTTCCGGTACGTCCATCAGCCACAAACCGAGCTCCTTGGTCTTGGCTTCCAGCTTCTCGCGCACTTCGGGCTTGAGGGTATTGCCGTCGAGGCATTTGCCCTCGATGGGGATGAGCTCGTTGTCGACGAAACGGCGCACCGTATCCTTGAGAAGCTTCAATTCTTCCGGCAGTTCGAAATCCATGGCCCGGACTTGGATAGGTTCTATTTAAGATCGGGGTATCGCGCCACGGTGAAGCCGCGCAACACCCAGGACAGTAGGAAGATCAGCACGAACCCGCCCGCCACCGGATAGATGCGCCCCCGGACGAAGACCTCGAGCTTGGCTGAGGATTGGCGTTCCTGCTTCTGCACCTTGGCCAGTTCCTGTTTGGCCTCGCCGGGACGGCATTTGCGCTGGGTGCGCTTGTCGGGTTTGTAGCAGAGCATGAGTTTTTCGCTCCACCCGGCGGCGCCGCGAACCTCGAGATAGGCCCTGAAATCCACATCGACGCGGTCCTGGTAGATGCCGTAACCGACCCAGGCCAGGGATGCCACCAGCCACAGTCTAAAAAGTCCACGCGTCCACAACATCATTGGCCTCCCCGGCCGGAACCGCTTTCACGCCGGTAGGGCTCGAACCCGGGCCGGTAGGTTTTGTCGTCAAGGAACTGTTTCATGCCGTGCTCGCGTCCCTTTTCCTTGTCCACATGCTTGAGTGCATCGGACTTGGCGCGCAGGTAATCCTGGGCCTCATCGACGGTCATGTGGCGGACGGCGCGGATCGCCTCCTTGGTATAGCGCAACGCCATCGGGTTCTTGTCCATCAGTGTCCGCGCCAACGCCACGGTTTCGTCGCGCAGCGTGCCGGCGGGCACGGCGCGGGTGACGAAGCCGATCCGGGCGGCATGTAAGCCGTCGAAACTGTCACCGGTCATGGCGTAATACATGGCGTCGCGGAACCCCAGAAGCCGGGTGGCGTTCCAACTGACCAGGCCGCCGGGCAGGTTGCCCCAATTGATTTCCGACAGCCCGAAGGTGGCGTCCTCGGCGGCGATGGCAAAATCACAGGCCACCACCTGGGTGAAGGCGCCGCCGAAACAATAGCCGTTGACCATGGCGATGGTGGGCTTGGGAAACTTGGCGAGAAGATGCCAGGCCCAATTGAGCGAGGCGTGCCGCGAACGCTCGCGCTCCACCGGGTCAGAAGCGGTGTTGCGGAAGAACAGCTTCAAGTCCATGCCGGCCGAGAACGCCCCGCCGGCGCCGGTGATGACCAGCACCCGGGTTTCGGGATCGAGGGCAAGCGTGTCGAGGGCCGCCTCCATGTCGTAATGAAGCTGCGGCGACATGGCGTTGCGTTTTTCGGGCCGGTTGAAGATGACCCAGGTGATGCCGTCACCCTTTTCGATCAGGATGGTCTCATATTCACCGCCGCTCATGGGTGACGCTCCCCGTATTTCCCTCGGGCCGAATATTAAAGGGTTGTGGCCCCAAATACACGCTTTCGTGCTGATACGTGCTAGGTTGATATACATGGTCGGCCGCATCGACGAACGTCTCCGCACCCTTGGCATCGAACTGCCCGAGCCCCAGGAGCCCCGGGTCGCAAAGATCCTGGGCTTCCGGATGGCCAACGGCTTGCTGTTGGTCTCGGGCCAGATCCCGCAGTGGAACGGTGAACGCCGCTTCATCGGCAAGCTGGGCCGGGAATTCTCCACCGATGAAGGCCGCGAGGCGGCGCGGCTCAGCGCCCTCAATGTGCTGGCGGTGGCGCGGCGCGCGCTCGACGGTGATCTCGACCGGGTGGAAATGGTCATGAAGCTCAAGGGCTATGTCAACGCCACCCCCGACTTCACCGATATCCCCGAGGTCGTCAACGGCGCCTCGGAACTGATGATCGATATCTTCGGCGAGGCCGGCCGCCATGCCCGCACCGCCATCGGCGCCGCGGTGATGCCGTTCGATGTCGCCATCGAGGTCGAGGGCACATTTGTGGTGAGTTGAGGCACGGACCGCGCTAAAGTAAGGACGGAACTATTTCTCCCAAGACGTTGGAATTGCTTAAAGTTTGGGGGCCTTTACTGGCCTTGACGTTGGTGGGCTTTATCATCGCCTATCAGTTCGTCGACCCGGCGCCGCCCAAGACCATCACCCTCGCCACCGGCTCCGAATCCGGCGCTTATCACGGCTTCGCTGGACAGTACCGCCGCATTCTCGCTCGCGACGGCATCACCCTCAACATTCGCGCCACCTTGGGATCGGTCGAGAATCTGGCTTTGCTGAGATCAGGCGCCGTGGACCTGGCCCTGGTCCAAGGCGGCACCATCGGGAATAACGCCAAGGGCGCCCTTCAATCCCTGGGCAGCCTGTTCCTCGAGCCGGTCTGGGTCTTCACCGCGAGAGGCATCCATGTCCGCCGTCTTTCGGATTTTAAAAGCAAGCGCGTCGCCATCGGCCCCGTGGGCAGCGGCACCCGCGCCCTGGCCATAACCCTTCTTGCCGCCAACGGTATCAATGCTGAAAATACGACATTGATGGCCGAGACTTCCGACCCCGCCGTGGATGGGCTGCTGGCCGGCGCGATGGACGCGGCCATCTTCGTCGCCTCGCCCCAAGCCCTTTACATCAAACGCCTGTTATCGGCGGGCAATATCGGGCTCATGAGCTTCGGCCGCGCCCAGGCCTACGAGAAGCTTTACCCCTATCTGAGGAACACCCAACTTCACCAAGGCATGGCCGGCCTCCCCGGCAACATCCCGCCCCAAAACACCCAATTGCTCGCCGCGGTGGCGAGCCTGGTGGCGCGGGATGACCTGAACCCGAACCTCATCCCGGTGATCCTTTCCGCCGTGACCCACATCCACCGCAAGGGCGCCCTGTTCGAAGCGCCGGGGGAATTTCCCACCGCCAAGTTCTCGCCCATCAAAGTTAACGAGGATGCCCGGCGCTATCTGGAAGATGGACCGTCCTATCTGTACCGGGTGCTGCCCTTCGCCGCGGCGTCCTTGGTCGACCGCATCAAGATCATGGTGCTGCCGCTGATCACGCTTCTGTTCCCTCTGTTCAAGATCGCGCCGCCGATCTATCGCTGGCGCATTCGCTCCAAGATCTACCGCTGGTACGCGGTGGTGCGGGAGATTGATTGTATGGCCTTGGCAGGCGACTTCCCGGAAGGGCTGGACAGGGAAATCGCGCGGCTCCGGCAGGTGGAACAGGACGTGGCCCACACCACGGTGCCGCTCTCCTATATGGAAGAGCAATACCACC
>JAZFWG010000288.1:0-4230 GCA_036448135.1 Alphaproteobacteria bacterium | reverse complement strand
TTGGTCGAAACATATCGTTGAAATGTCTATTTCCCTTCTATCAAGGGGAATCAAGGCGAAAAAGGCCGGTACCAACCCGACACAAGCTAGATCGGGCCGGACAAGGAATTGGGAGTTCCGCGTGAGTAAATTGTATTCAAGGAATAACGAAACCAGTCCGTATCTCTTGCGGCGGTCGAGGTCACTGGCGGAAGTGTTGAAATTGCGGGAAAAGCGGGCCAAAGCCCGCAAGAACGTGCCCCAGGTGACCCTGGGCGGCATTGTCGTGCCACTGCGTACAATCCAGAAGACCCATGACCACACCAGCGATCGCAAAACCGCCGAGGATATTGGCGCCGAGGTTCTGGCCCGGTTCCGCCGCGCCACCGAAGAGGAAGAACCGTCGCCGCAGCAAACCTCCGATTTCGCCGACACCCTTGACCGCTTAAATATCGTCCAGCGTCTCGATAAATTCGCCGCCCTGCTCCGTGGCGTCGGCAACGTCGGGTTGGCGCAACGGATCGAACGCCGTGCCACGGATATCCGTGATCTCGATAGCGGCTCCAGCGACTCCGACAGCTAAACCCACATTATCGGCCACAATCCCATCACCGGCCGCGTCCCAGAGATATCGGGCGCCGAGCCTTTTCGCGCGCACGCTCACGGCCAAATCTTAACGAATCCTTAGCCTCCACCGGCCATCCTTGGGGTGCCTATTTTTCTTGAAGGCCCTCAACGAAAACGTTAGAAAACAGGGACATAGCGGAGAGAATTTGGCCATGACCATGATGAAACCGAAATCGCTATTGGTGATGCTGTTTGCCGCCATGTTCATGACCACCGGCATGACGGCGCCGGCGTTCAGTGGCCCGATTTCCTGGTTGTCCGGCCAGGATGTTCCCGTCACCCACGGCATCGTGAAGGTGAAACAGAAATACAAGCCCTGGAAACAGTCCCGTGGCTACCGGGTACAGAATGGCCCGCCGCCCTGGGCCCCCGCCCATGGCTACCGGGCGAAATACCCCGACATCGCCCAGGGCACGTGTCAGCGCTCGCTCGTGAGCAACGATCTCATTGGCGCCGCGATCGGCGCCGCCATCGGCGGCCTCCTCGGTTCGAAGGTGGGCAAGGGCAAAGGCAAGCTGGCCGCGACCGCGGTCGGTGTGCTTGCCGGCGCCCTGGTCGGCAGTTCAATCGCCAAAAGCATGGACCAGGGCGACAATGAATGTATCCGCAGGGCCTTGGAAGCCACCCCCGACAAAAAGCAAGTCGCCTGGCGCAACCCCGACTCCGGCGCCGATTACAGGGTCCAACCGGTCAAGACCTACCAGAAGGCAGGGCGCTATTGCCGCGAATACACCACCACGGCGGTGATCGCCGGCAGGACCCAGAAAACCTATGGTACCGCCTGCCGCCAGCCCGACGGGTCCTGGGAACTGGTGAATTAATCGCCCCGCTTGGCCTTGCCGGGCCATGGCGTGGTTTATGCGTCTATGCGCCGCGGGCGGCTTTAATCAACCACCCCACCAGTACGAAAAGCGCAATCCCGGCAATCAGTGACGGATACATGGGCACGACGACGCTGCCGACCATGATCTTGATGCCGAGGAGAAAGCGTAGCCAATGGGCCACGGCGACCAAGGTGAAGATCGCCGCGGCGGTATAAAGCGGTGCCTTTCGCATGGCGCCCTCCATTCCTGCCCCTGAACCCCCGCTTACCTATTCACCCGGTGCATCTGGGATTCGGCATAGCGTGTACCCTGGGCCGCCCCCGGGGGAAACAACTCATCGAGCCAGGCCAGATCCCCGGGCGTGAGTTCGACCTCCAACGCGCCGAGATCGTCCTCGAGATGGCTGCGGCTTTTGGCGCCGGGGATGGGCACGATGTCGTCGCCCTGGGCCAGAAGCCAGGCGATGGCGATCTGCGCCGGGGTCGCGCCCTTGTCATCGGCGAAGGCGGTAAGTGCACGCACCAGTTCGAGATTGTGGTCGACATTTTCATCCTGGAAACGGGGAAAACGGCGGCGGTAATCGTCGGCGGTGATGTCGCCGGCCTGTTTGAACACTCCGGCGAGGAAGCCGTATCCCAGGGGCGAATAGGCCATGAAGCCCAAACCGAGTTCGCGGCAGGTTTCGATATTTCCCATTTCCTCGGCGTCCCGCGACCACAGGGAATATTCGATCTGTAGCGACACCAGCGGATGAACCTTGCAGGCACGCCGCAGCGTCCCCGGCGCCGCCTCCGACAGCCCGACATAACGGGTCTTGCCCGCCTCCACCAGCTTCGCCATGGCCCCCACCGAGTCCTCGATCGGCACGGACGGGTCGACCCGCGACATGCAGAAGACGTCGAGGGTCTCGATGCCGAGACGCTGGAGGCTTTCCTCGCAGGTGCGGGTCAGATATTCCGGGGTGCCGCCGCCGGCCTCCACCGAGGCGCCGTCGGGCTTGCGGATGCTGCCGGTCTTGGAATGGATGACGATGCCGTCCCGGCGCCCCTTGATGGCCTTGCCGATAAGGGTATGATTGTGCCCCCGGCCGTAGCTCGCCGAGGTGTCGAGGAAATTGACGCCGAGCTCGAGGGCGCGGTGGATGGTGGCGATCGATTCTCTGTCATCGGCGGCGCCATAGGCGCCGGACATGCCGAAACAGCCGAGCCCGATGGCGGAGATGCGCAAATCGCTGTTGCCGAACCGGTGGTATTTCATCGGCGTTGCCGCCGTCCCTAGATATTCATGTTCTTCAATTGCCCGGCGGGCGAACGGTCGCCATGGGAGGCGCCCGGCGGCACCGCCTTGCCGAGGGCATCAAGGGTGGCGGCATCGAGGGTGATGTCGAGGGCGGCGATGTTCTCATTCATATGTTTGCGCTGTTTGGTGCCGGGGATGGGCACGATGTCGTCACCCTGGGCCAACAGCCAGGCCAGCGCCAGCTGGGCCGGAGTACAGCCTTTGGCCGCCGCTAGCTCCTCGATGGGTGCAAGCAATGTGACATTGTGGGCAAGGTTGTCTTGGCCGTAGCGCGGCTGGTCGCGGCGCCGATCCTTGGGCGCCAGATCGTCCACGGTCTTGATGGTGGCGCTGAGGATGCCGCGGCCCAACGGGCTGTAGGCAACATAGCCGATGCCGAGTTCCCGGCAGGCCGGCAGGATGTCTTCCTCGGCGAAGCGCGTGAACAGGGAATATTCGGTCTGCAGCGCCGTGATGGGATGGGTGGCGTGGGCACGGCGGATGGTGTCGGGCGCGGCCTCGGACAGGCCAAGATAACGCACCTTGCCCTGCTCGATCAGCCTGGCCATCGCCCCCACGGTGTCCTCGATCGGGGTGTCGCGGTCGACCCGGTGCTGGTAATAGAGATCGATGACCTCGACGCCGAGCCGCTTGAGGCTAGCCTCGCAGGCCTCGGCGACATAGTCCGGCTTGCCGTTGATAAACTGGCGCCCGTCGGCGTCGCGGCAATTGCCGAACTTGGTGGAGAGAACAACCTTGTCGCGGCGCCCCTTGATGGCGCGGCCCAGCATCTCTTCGTTGACTCCGGCGGCATAGGCATCGGAGGTATCGATGAAATCCATGCCCTGGTCGACGGCCTCATGGACGGCGGCGATGCATTCATTCTCATCGGCGGCGCCATAGATGTTGGTCATGGCCATGCCGCCCAGCCCGATGGCCGAAACCTCTAACCCGTCTTTTCCCAACTTGCGGTATTTCATCTTGTTCTCCCTGCTTGCGCCATCAAACCCGCGCTGATCCACTACCAATCTCTAACCTAGCACCATGAATTCTCATCGGCGAGCCCGTATGATATTGCCAGCCACGAAGGAAACGACATGCGCGGATACCGCTGGGCACGGGTAGGGTTCTGGTGTGGGGTCGGGATCATCACCGTAACCTCGGTGCTGCCGAAAGACGCCCTGCCCCCGGTCGAGCTGTGGGACAAGCTACTCCATGTACTGTCCTACGCCGCCGTTGCCGCCTTGGGCGGCGCCGGATTCGGGGAGACCCGGACGCGTCAATTCATTGCCCTGGGGCTGATCACCCTCGGCGCCTTACTGGAAGTCGCCCAGATCTATGTGCCAGGAAGGTTCGGGGAATTCGGCGACGTCGTGGCCAACACCAGCGGCGTGGTGGCCGGGAACGCGGTCATTTGTTTGATCATGCGTATGTTGCGCGGCCATACAGCCTAGGGTCCGGACTCACAAAGGGTTGTGGTGCTGGCGGCCCAGGGATCATGACCGGCTAGGCGCGAAAAGCG
>JAZFWG010000287.1:0-11500 GCA_036448135.1 Alphaproteobacteria bacterium | reverse complement strand
GTTGATCTTCTACTACCTATTAAGAATCTTAAAAAGGTTGTTGTTGTTGTTGTTCCTGTGGGAAATGGGGATTCTCCTAATCGTTCATATTATCCACCATGTTGGCGAGAAGATGTATTGCGTGCCGGTTTTGTGGATCGATGGGTGGGATATTCGTGATGAGCAGCCATGCGCGCCCAATTGCGGCAATGGTGAAATACCGGAATCATGGGGGCAACTGGAAACCAAGATGATTTGTTCCCGATTCACAAAGGATGGGAAAAGGATTTCAACAATGTATTTTTCCTGTCTAAATTTGAAGGGTGTGAGGACGGTTTGGGCATGACATTGCCGACATCGGTGGTTATCCCATATCGGAGCGGAGTTATACACTTGGCGGTGAACACAACCAGTTTCTGATAAATCGTGAATAGCTTGAACCAGACAACGGCAACCGAGGGATTGGATCAAGATCCGGCGCTAGGGGTAATCCTGGCATCTTCATCCCGTACGCGCGCCGCGCTGCTTGAAGGCGCCGGCGTAGAATTCACCATACAGGTCCCGGCCATGGACGAGGACGAGATCAAACGCGCCATGGCCGCTGAAGGCGCCGATGCCGCTTTGATTGCCGAAAGTCTCGCAACCGCCAAGGCGATCCGGATATCCCAGCGCCATAGGGATGTTCTCGTGATTGGCGCCGACCAGATGCTTGAATGCGAAGGCGTGTGGTATGACAAGCCCGCCACTATCGACAAAGCCCGGTCGCAACTTCTGGCCTTGCGCGGGCGCAGCCATCAACTAATTTCCTGCGTCACAGTGGTTCGCGATGGCCAGCGCATGTGGCATCATCTGGCCCGTGCCGAGCTGACCATGCGGTCATTCAGTGATATTTTCCTTGATGATTATCTGGAGAAGGCCGGGCCTGATATTTTCGATTCGGTTGGCGCCTACCGGCTGGAGGGCATCGGGGTTCAACTGTTTTCCTCCATATCGGGCGACTATTTCACCGTGTTGGGATTGCCGTTGTTGCCATTGCTTGATTTCCTGAGAACACATCAGGTGGTGACCCCATGATCCCGTCGGGACAGGCGAAACTGGCCGGCGTCATGGGCTGGCCGGTCGGGCATAGCTGTTCACCGCGGTTGTTCGGATACTGGCTCGATAAATACGGCATCGATGGCGCCTATGTGCCCCTGGCCGTGGAGCCACGGCATTTCGGCCAGGCCTTGCGGACCTCGGCGGTGATGGGATTTCGTGGCATCAACATCACGGTCCCCCACAAGACGGTGGCCCTCGGGGTCGTCGACGAGGCCGATGAAGCGGCCAGGCGCATCGGCGCCGTCAACGCCGTCACCGTGCGCGACGACGGCAGTCTTTGGGGCGCCAACACCGATGGCTTTGGCTTTATGGCCCACCTCCGCGCCCGGGCGCCGCGATGGCGGGCCGCCCACGGCCCGGCGGTGGTCATCGGCGCCGGTGGTGCGTCACGGGCGATATGCGCGGCGTTATGCGATGCCGGCGTTCCCGAGGTGCGCATCGTCAACCGCACCGTTGCCCGCGCCGAGGCAGTGGCGATAGCGCTGGGAGACCCGATCAAGGTGATGCCCTGGATCGCGCGCACGTCGGCGCTTGAAGACGCATCCTTGGTGGTCAACGCCACCACCCAGGGCATGGCTAAAGAGCCCGCGCTCGATCTTGACATTGCCGGTCTCGGCAAGGACGCCGTGGTCTATGACATCGTCTACGCGCCGTTGGAAACGCCATTGCTCAGGGCGGCGCGCGCCGCCGGCAATGTGGCTGTGGACGGGCTCGGCATGCTGATCCACCAGGCGTGCCCAAGCTTCAAGGCCTGGTTCGGTGTCGAGCCGGACGTCGACGAAAATCTACGCCACGACCTGGCGCAAAACATCTGACATGGGACGGCGCACCATCATCTTAGGTCTAACCGGCTCGATCGCCATGGGCAAATCTACCGCGGCGGCGATGTTCCGCCGCATGGGTGTGCGCGTGTTCGAGGCAGATCGCGTGGTTCACGGTCTTTTCACCGATGCTGAGGTCGTGGCTGAGATCGCCAAGCTGTTCCCCAAGGCAACCAAAGGCGGCATGATCGACCGTGAGACCCTGGGCGCGGCCGTGTTCGGCGACAAGGCAGCGCTGAAAAAATTGGAGGCGGTGCTTCACCCCCGGGTGGGCCGGGCCGAACTGCAATTCCTCAAACAGGCCGCACTCCGGCGTGACCGGCTGGTGGTCCTTGAAATCCCCTTGTTGTTCGAAACCGGCGGTGACCGGCGTTGTGACGCCACTATCGTCGTCACCGCGCCGCGATTTATTCAACAAGCCCGCCTGCTGCGGCGCCCGGCCATGACGCCCGAACGCCTGGCCGCGATCCGCGCCCGGCAAATGCCGGAGCATGAGAAACTGAAACGGACCGATTTCATCGTTCCCACCGGCCTGGGCCGGGCTCTGACATTGCGTCATTTGTCGGAGATTGCGAGAATGGCTTGATGCAAAAAGCCCAAGGGACAGAAGCCATGCGCGAAATCGTGCTCGATACCGAAACCACGGGCCTGGACCCGGCGGCGGGCCACCGCATCGTCGAGATCGCGTGCCTCGAGCTCGTCAACCGCGTGCCCACGGGCAAGGTCTTTCAAGCCTATGTCAATCCCGAACGGGACATGCCCATTGAGGCGTTTCAAGTTCATGGCCTCAGCGAGGAATTCCTTTCCACCCACCCCAAATTCGCTGACATCGCCGGCAAATTTTTGGCTTTCATCGGTGACGCCGATCTCGTCATTCACAATGCCGAATTCGATCTCAAATTCCTCAGGGCCGAATTCGAACGGTTGGATGATGTATCGCTCGCCACCGGCCGCATCATCGATACCGTCGCCATGGCGCGGGGCCGGTTCCCCGGTGCGCCGGCGTCCCTCGACGCCTTGTGCCGGCGCTTCGAGATCGACAATTCGGCGCGAACCACCCATGGCGCCCGTCTCGACACCGAATTGTTGGCGGAAGTCTATATGGAGCTCACCGGCGGGCGCCAGCCCGGCTTAAGCCTTGGCTCGGCCAAGACCGATGTGCCCATGGCGGCGGCGGCGATGTCTTCGGAACAACGTCCCGATCGTCCGGTCCGGGCCCACGGGCCGACGGCGGAGGAACTTCGCAAGCACGAGACTTTCGTCGAAGGCCTCAAAAACCCGATCTGGAAAGAGTAAGGCCGCGGCTCAGCCCGCCTGGTCTTCTGCGGCCGCTTCGCCGGCAAGTTCGCCATCATCATCGTGGTATTTGCGGTAAAGCGCGCCAAAATCGATCAGGTTGAGCAACAACGGTGGATAACCGCCGTTGCGTGTCGCATCGGCGATGATATGGCGGGCAAAGGGAAACAGTAGGTTGGCGCAATTTACCCGCAGGATCTCTTCGGTCTGGTCTTCCGGGACATTGACCAGTTTGAACATGCCGCAATAGGTCAGCTCCACAAGGAATTGGGTCTTGTCACCTCGGCCGGCCTCGGCACGAATCAACAACCCGACCTCATAGACACCGCCATCGATTTTTTCCGTATCGACACCGATGTGCATGTCGATGGTGCCTTCCTCTTCGCCGTTTTCGAAAAATTCCGGAGCGCCCGGGTTTTCGAAGGAAAAGTCCCTGACATACTGGGCATAGGTTTGAACCGAAACCATGTCGGTGTCGGTGTCGGCGCCGTTGCCGGCGCCGTTGTCCTTGGGCGCAGGACCGCGGTTGGCCGGATTGTCGGATTCAGTGTCGGACATGGTTGGGCTCCTCACTCAAGACCGGGGCGTGGCTAACATGGATCGGTGTGGCGTGCAAGCGCACCCGGATCAGGGGCGGTTTTCGTCATCGGGCCGGCGGTCGTCATCGATGTTTCGATATTCGCCCTCGATCGTCTTGTCGTCGGCCTCATAGTGGTGGTGGGGCTGATCCATGCCCCCACCCCGGAACTGAAACCGCACGCTATCGGTTCGCAGCAGCATTTGCCACAACGCCCGCGCCAGGATCAGGCGCAGGCCCGGCACGAACAGCACCAGGCCCAGGGCATCGGTGGCGAAACCCGGGGTCAGCAACAGAACCCCCGCCACGATCAGGCACAGCCCATCGAACAGTTCGCGTGCCGGAAATGTCCCCGCCTCAAGGGTTTTCTGGGCGCGGTTAAACACGCTCCAGCCCTGGGAGCGCAGCAACCAACTGCCGATGAAGGCGGTGGCGATGACGATGATCAAGGTCGGCCACAGGCCGATAAAGCCACCGACCTTGATCAGAAGGGCGATTTCAATGATGGGAACAAGGATAAAAGCGAGCAATAGGATCATGCCGGTTGTTCTTTGCCAGGGGAATACATACTTACTGTTTTCATTCTAGGGTCTCGGGACTGGATTTTAACTCCCGGGGTTGTTAACTTCATAGGCTCTTTCGCGTACAAGGTTGCCGGCAGGTCGCCGGACAGCCAGCGGCGGCAGCCCAGAAGGTTCAATATGGGCAACGGCTTTCAGTTTATCGACATTATTCTGCTTGCCATGGTGGCGGCGTTCATCGTTCTGCGCTTGCGCAGCGTGCTTGGGCGGCGCACCGGTAACGAACGCCAACGCCCGGACCCCTTGGCCGCCCCCCGGGGTGAATCCGCCCGCGAACGGGAATCGGAGTCCGACAAGGTCGTGCGCCTGCCCGACCAAAGCCAGCGCGCAAGGCGGCGCAATTCGGAAGACGACGACAGCGGGAAAACCCCCCTGGACGCGACGCTCACCCGCATCAAGGTTGCCGATCCCTCTTTCGAGGTGGAGGATTTCCTGGAAGGCTCCCGCTCAGCCTTCGAATTTATTGTCAACACCTTCGCTGCCGGCGATTCCCGCAAGCTCAAGCCGTTATTGAGCCGCGAGGTTTACGACAAGTTTGACTCGGCCATCAAGGCGCGCGAAGAGGCCGGCGAGACCCTTGAGACCACCCTGGTCGGGTTCAAGAAGACCGAGATCCTCGAGGCCCATATAAACGGCCTCACCGCGTATCTCACGGTGAAGTTCGTCACCGAACAGATCAACGTGACCCTAAGCGCGGACGGCGATATCGTCGAAGGTGATGGAGATCAAATTTCCGACGTCACCGATATTTGGCATTTCACGCGTGACACCCGTTCCCGTGACCCCAACTGGACGCTGGTTCGAACCGAAACGCCCCAGTAAGTCCGCCGCCGCGGTTCTTCTCGCATTGGCCGGCGTCCTTGCCGCCTGCGCTCCTCCGGCCGGGCGGCTCAACCTGACGCCGGTGAATTTCTCCGCGCTTGCGGGCTGGACCGAAGATTCCCCCAAGGACGCCATTGCCGCCTTTCGCCGTTCCTGCGCCCGCTTGGCGCCAACCAATCCGGGCCGGCGGATGGGTCCACGGGACATCGGCGCCCTTGCCGACGATTGGAATGCACCCTGCGCCGCCGCCGAAACATTGCGGGGCTTGGACGGCCGGGCGGCGCGGGAATTCTTCGAGGCCCATTTCGTTCCCTTTGAAGCCGCCGATGGCGGCGAGACCGAAGGCCTGTTCACCGGCTATTACGAGGCCGAGCTTCAGGGATCGAAGACCGCCTCGGCGCGCTATTCGGTTCCCATCTATGCGCGGCCGGATGATCTCGTCACCGTCGATCTCGGCGAATTCCGCAGCGATCTCCGGGGCCGGCGCGTCGCCGGCCGCATTGTCTCCGGGCGTTTGCGCCCCTTCCCCGACCGCGCCCGCATCGAGGGGAGCACCCAATCCGTCAAGGCGCGGCCGATCGTCTGGGTCGACAGCGCCATCGACGCGTTCTTCTTACATATCCAGGGCTCGGGCCGGGTGATGCTAGACGACGGCAGCGTCATTCGCGTCGGCTATGCCGCCCAGAACGGCCATCCCTACAGTTCCATCGGCGCCCTTCTGATCCGCAGCGGCGACGCCACCAGGGAACAGATGTCGATGCAGTGGTTACGCGCCTGGCTCAAGCACAATCCCCAACAAGCCCGGCGCTTGATGGCAAAGAATCGCTCTTATGTGTTCTTCCGCGTGCTTAAGGGTCCGGGCCCCATCGGCGCCGAGGGCGTGGCCTTGACGCCGGGGCGCAGCCTGGCGGTGGACCGCAAGTTCGTGCCCTTCGGCATCCCGGTGTGGCTCGATGTCGCCGAACTGCCGAGGGGGATCGGAAAACCGCCGAGGCGGCTGCGCCGTCTTATGGTGGCCCAGGACACCGGCGGCGCCATCAAGGGCCCGGTGCGGGGCGACGTGTTCTGGGGCTTCGGCGCCGAAGCGGCGGATCGCGCCGGGGCGATGCGCGCCCAGGGCCGGTACTTCCTGCTGCTGCCACGGGCGACCGCCGAGCGCATGCGCGCGCGTGCCGGGCAAAGCTGACCGTATCATGGCGAAGAAGGCAAGACCCGGCGAGAACGGCAAGACACCTTCTGTGGATGGTGGGGCCGCGGGTGGCGGAGACCGGCGCCTCAGCGCCGAGGAAGCCGAGCTCTGGGCCGAGACCATGGCCGAGATCGAACCGCTTTCTAAACAGGATCGGGACCACGACCAGGACGCGCCCACCGCCGGGGCGGTGCGGGCGAAACCAAGACCATCAAGCGCTGGGGCCGAGACCCCGCCGCCGCCTTCTTTGCCGGACTTGGCCCCGGGCCGCACCCCCGGCCTCGACAAGAGGACGGCACAACGGCTGCGGCGCGGCCAGCTCAAAGTCGAGGCCAATCTCGACCTCCATGGCCTGACCCAGGACGAGGCCCATGGGGCGCTGGTGGATTTCCTCATCTCCGCCCACCAGGCCGGCAAGCGCTGTGTCCTCGTGGTCACCGGCAAGGGGCTGACACCCAGGGGCGAAAGCGGCGTGTTGCGCACCATGCTGCCCCGCTGGCTGAACACGCCGCCGCTGCGCGAACGGGTGTTGGCGCTGCAGTCCGCCCAGCCCCGCCATGGCGGTGGCGGCGCCTTCTATGTGATGCTGAAACGCCTGCGCTAAAGAAACGCGGTCGCTAAAGGATGAATTTCGAGAGATCGGTGTCCTTGGCCAGATCGCCGACCCGGTCGCGGACCATATCTGCGTCGATATGATGACTGGTGCCGGGCTGATCGGCGGCCTCAAAGCTGATATTCTCGAGCAGCTTCTCCATCACCGTCTGGAGCCGCCGGGCGCCGATATTTTCGACGCTGTCATTGACCTCGGCGGCGATCTTGGCGATTTCGGCGATGCCGTCCTCGGTGAAATCCAGGGTGACGTCCTCGGTCCCCAAGAGCGCGACATATTGCTTGATCAGGCTGGCCTCGGGCTCGGTCAGGATGCGCACGAAATCTTCGCGGCTGAGCGCCGACAACTCGACCCGGATGGGAAGGCGGCCTTGCAGTTCGGGCAACAGGTCCGACGGTTTCGCCAGCGAGAAGGCGCCCGAGGCGATGAACAGGATATGGTCGGTCTTGACCGCGCCATGCTTGGTCATCACCGTGGTGCCTTCGATCAGCGGCAACAAATCGCGCTGCACGCCCTCGCGGCTGACATCGGCGCCTTGGCGTTCCGCGCGGGCGCAGATCTTGTCGATCTCGTCGAGGAAGACGATGCCGTTCTGTTCGGTGACGTCGATGGCTTCGCGGATGACGCGGTCCTCGTCCAACAGCTTGTCGCTTTCCTCGTCGGCGAGCACGTCGTGGGATTCCGCCACGGTCATGCGCCGGGGCTTGGTGCGCCCGGAAAACGCCTTGCCGAAGATATCGCCGAGATTGATCATCCCCATCTGCGCCCCCGGCTGGCCGGGGATCTCGAAGCTCGGCATGACACCGGCGCCGGAATCGGCGACCTCGAGATCGATCTCCTTGTCGTCGAGTTCGCCCTGGCGCAGCATGACCCGGAACTTGTCGCGGGTCTTGGCGGTCGCGTTCTCGCCGACCAGGGCGTCGAGGACGCGATTCTCGGCCGCCAGTTCGGCCTTGGCCCGGACCTCCTTGCGTAGCCGTGTGCGGGCCATGAGGATGGCGCTTTCCACCAGATCGCGGATGATCTGCTCCACATCGCGGCCGACATAGCCGACCTCGGTGAACTTGGTGGCCTCGACCTTGAGGAACGGCGCCTGGGCAAGGCGCGCCAGGCGGCGGGCGATCTCGGTCTTGCCGACGCCGGTGGGCCCGATCATCAGGATGTTCTTGGGCAGCACCTCCTCGCGCAGCGCTTCGTCGAGCTGTTGGCGCCGCCAGCGGTTGCGCAGCGCCACGGCGACGGCGCGCTTGGCCTCGTTCTGGCCGACGATGAAGCGGTCCAGTTCGGAGACGATCTCCCGCGGGCTGAAGGATGCGCTGGCGAAGGGCGGCATGGCTCAGAGGGATTCGACGGTGACGTCGGTGTTGGTATAGACGCAGATGCCGGCGGCGATCTCCAGGGCGCGCCGCGCCACCGCCTCGGCGTCCATGGCATCCACATCCAGCAGCGCCCGCGCCGCCGCCAGGGCGTAATTGCCGCCCGACCCGATGCCGATCAAACCGTCCTGGGGTTCCAGCACATCGCCATTGCCGGTGACCACCAGGGACACGTCCTTATCGGCGACGGCCATCATGGCCTCCAGGCGGCGCAGATAGCGGTCGGTGCGCCAGTCCTTGGCGAGCTCGACACAGGCCCGGGTCAGATGGCCGGCATGCTTGTCGAGCTTGCCTTCTAGGCGCTCGAACAGGGTGAAGGCGTCGGCGGTGGCACCGGCGAACCCGGCGATCACCTTGTCGCCACCGAGGCGCCGCACCTTGCGGGCGTTGGCCTTGATCACGGTATCGCCGATGCTGACCTGGCCGTCGCCGGCGACGACCACGCTTGCCCCCTTCCTCACGCACAGGATGGTGGTTCCGTGCCAAGTGCGATCGAATCGTTCCGCCATGTCCACGCTTGCCTTCAAGGAATTCAGCGCCAAGATAGCAGAGCATGTGGCCTTTGAAAGCCCGCATTCAAGGGTCGGTTATGAAATTGTCGGGCCCCGCCCTTTCGCCGCAGGGCCCATCCTGCTAAAAGGGCGCGAATAGCCGTAAGGAGCCCGCCATGCGCCAAGCCACGGTTGCGCGCAAAACCAAGGAGACCGACGTCGAGGTCACGCTGGACCTCGACGGTGACGGAATATGTGAGATTTCCACCGGCATCGGGTTTCTCGATCATATGCTCGATCAGCTCGGGCGCCACAGTCTCATCAACCTCACGGTCAGGACCAAGGGCGATCTTCACATCGATCCCCACCACACCACCGAGGACACCGCCATCGCCATCGGCGAGGCGGTCTCGAAGGCGCTTGGCGACCGCGCCGGGATCAATCGCTATGGCTCGGCCCTGGTTCCCATGGACGAAACCCTGACGCGGGTCGCCCTCGATGCCTCCAACCGGCCCTGTCTGGTGTGGCGGGTCGCCATCCCTCAGTCCCAACTCGGCGAGATCGACACCGAACTTTTCAGGGAATGGTTCAAGGCCTTCGCCCAGCATGCCGGCATCACCTTGCATGTGGAGACGTTTTACGGCGACAACAGCCATCACATCGTCGAATCCTGTTTCAAGG
This sequence comes from Alphaproteobacteria bacterium, assembly GCA_036448135.1. GTDB lineage: Bacteria > Pseudomonadota > Alphaproteobacteria > SMXQ01 > SMXQ01 > JAZFWG01. The sequence continues at coordinate 1,979 of JAZFWG010000287.1, read as the reverse complement.
GCCTGGCGCGCAGCCTACGCCAAGCATTGGAGATCGACCCCCGCAGGGCCGGTGAGATTCCCTCGACCAAGGGCGTGCTTGGCGGCTCGCTATAGATCACCGCCGCCGCGCCACCGATGGGCCATGAAAATCTATAGCATTCATGTATCGCCCACCGCCGCCGCCGGCGATGGCGATGCCGAATTGGTGAAAGAGGGTTTCTGCTGGCCCGCTTTCCTGTTCTCGGTGTTGTGGGCGGCGTGGCACCGCGCCTGGTGGGTGGCCGCCGCGCTTTTGGTCGTGAGCATCGCCATCGGTTTTGGCGCAGAAGCGCTCGGGCTTAGCCCTTTGGGCAAGGTTGCGGTCAATCTGGGATTTTTGGCGCTGGTCGGCTTTCACGGCGGCGACTTTCGCCGCTGGGCGCTCGGACGCAGGGGCTATGTGGACCAAGGCGTGGTGGTGGGCGATGACGCCGACGCCGCGCTTCACCGCTATCTCGACCGATTGCCAGGCGCCATCCGCCAAAGCCCGATGCCGCCGTCCCCGCCGCCGTCCCCGCCGCCGTCCCCGCCAGCGTCTCCGCTGATGATCCCAGAGCCCGGACCATGAACGTCGTCATCATCGATTACGGTTCGGGCAATCTGCATTCGGCGGCCAAGGCCTTCGAGCGCGCGGCAAGGGACAATGGCCTCGATCAAACCATCGAGGTCAGCTCCGATCCAGCAAAGGTGGCGGCGGCGAGCCGCATCGTGCTCCCCGGCCAAGGCGCCTTCGCCGATTGCAAACGCGGCCTCGATGATTTGCCGGGCATGGCGGAAGCGTTGCAGCGCGCCGTGATCGAAGACGGCCGGCCCTTCCTCGGCATTTGCGTCGGGGCCCAGCTAATGGCGCGCCGCTGTCATGAACATGGAATCCACGACGGGCTGGGATGGATCGACGCCGAAGTGGTCGCCACCGAGACTCCGGTCGGCACCGGGCCGTTCTATCGCATCCCCCACATGGGTTGGAACGATCTGAAAATCCGCGACCGCGCGCATCCGTTGTTCGCCGGCATCGATGACGGCCGCCACGTCTATTTCGTCCATTCCTTCCATATACGCCCGGCCAAGGCGGGAGAGTTGCTTGCCGAGGTCACTGATGGCGCCGCCATCACCGCGGCGGTGGGGCGCGACAACTTGGTTGGCACCCAGTTCCACCCCGATAAAAGCCAGGCGGTGGGGCTTCGTATAATCGCCAATTTCCTCCGGTGGCGGCCATGATCCTGTTCCCCGCCATCGATCTCAAGGACGGCGTCTGCGTGCGCCTGTTCCGGGGCGATATGGACCGGGCCACGGTCTACAACCCGGACCCGGAGGGCCAGGCCATGGCCTTCGCCAAGGCCGGTTTCAAATGGCTTCATCTTGTCGACCTCAACGGCGCCATTGCCGGCAAGCCGGTCAATGGCGAGGCGGTGGAGGGCATCCTCAAAGCCGTCAAAATCCCGGCGCAACTGGGCGGCGGCATTCGTGATCTGGAAACCATGGCGATGTGGTTGGACAAGGGCGTTGCCCGGGTCATCCTTGGCACCGTGGCGCTCAACGATTCCGACCTGGTCAAGGAAGCTTGCCGCCGCTTTCCCGGCCGTATCGTCGTCGGCATCGATGCCCGCGACGGCTATGTCGCGGTCGAGGGCTGGGCCAAGACCTCCGAGGTCAAGGCACTGGATCTGGCGCTGCGGTTCGAAGATTGCGGCGCCGCCGCCATCGTCTATACCGACATCAACCGCGATGGGGTCATGGCCGGAGTCAATCTCGAAGCCACCGTCGATCTGGCGTGGTCCTTGACGACACCGGTCATCGCTTCGGGCGGGGTGTCTTGCCTGGCCGATCTGGAAGAACTCAAACGCGAGGAAGACTCCGGCATTGAAGGCGTCATTTGCGGCCGCGCGCTTTATGACGGACGCATCAACCCCAAGGCCGCGCTCAAACTTCTCGCGGGCACGAAGTAATGTTGAAAATGCG
>JAZFWG010000286.1:0-3132 GCA_036448135.1 Alphaproteobacteria bacterium | reverse complement strand
CGTCAGATTATGGCGCCCTCTCAAGTAAAGGCGTCGGAGGATCCCAAACCATACCTTGAGTGCGCCAAGCCCTATCCCTGTCTGCAACCGATCGTGTATTCCCTCGACGCATTCCTGCCGATCGTCGATCTCCATCAGGAAAAATACTGGCTGCCGGATGCAAGCAAGGATTATGGCTTGGGCTACCTAATTTATCTTTGGCTGCACATCATGTCTGGTTGGTTGCTCACCTCAGTCCTGATCGCCGGCCTCACCAACCTGGTTAAGAAGGACTAGTCCGTGGAGTTTGCAGTAGCGGTGGGCCGCCCATGACCGACGACGTGCTTGTTGTCCGGCGGCGGGATTTCCAGGTTATCGGCCTGGTCAGTATCGGCCATTTCTTCAGCCACCTGTACCAGGTCGCCCTGCCCTTCCTGTTTCCCCTAATACACGCCGACGAGGGCATCAGCTACACCCGGCTTGGCCTGCTGGTGACGGTTTTCTATGCCGTCTCCGGTTTCAGCCAGACCCCGGCCGGGATCCTGGTCGACCGCTTCGGCGCCCGGCGCGTGCTGGTGGCGGGGTTCGGCCTGCTCATCACCGCCACTTCGCTCTATGGCTTTGCCCCCAACTATGCGGCCCTGGTGGTGCTGGCGGCGGCGGCGGGGCTCGGCAACAGTGTGTTCCATCCCTGCCAGTTCTCGGTGCTGTCGGCGACCATTTCCGAGCCCCGCATGGGCCGGGCCTATTCCTTCCACTCGTTCGGCGGCTTCCTGGGTTATGCGGCGGCGCCCACCATCATGGGGCTGATCGCCCCGGGGCTGGGCTGGCGGACATCGATCATCATCGTCGGCCTGGTGGGGTTCGCGGCGCTGGCCGTCGTCGCCCTGTTCAGCACGGGATTCCGCGACAGCTCCCACATCCGCGCCGAACTGGGCCTCAAGGATACCCCGGCGGCGCCACTGCTTTCGGTTTTGGGCCCGGCCATCGTGCTGTCCTTCATGTTCTTCATGTTCGCCGCCGGTGGCCAGTCGGGACTGCAATCCTCGGGCCCGGCGGCCTTGATCGGGGCGTTCGAGACCTCCTACAGCCAAGCCGCCTTCGCCTTTTCCTGCTTCCTTATCGCCGCGCCCACCGGCATCCTCACCGGCGGTGTTCTGGTCGACTGGAAACCCACCGTGGCCGGCGTCACCGCCAATGAGGTCGGCATCACCATGGGGGCGTTTTCCATCGCGGCGGCGATGATCCTTGTGGTCAGCCTCACCACCTTGGCGCCCATATGGATATCGGCCCTGTTGGGCGTTGCCGGTTTCTTCTACGGCCTGGCCTCGCCGTCGCGCGATCTGTTGACCCGCGCGGTGGTGCCGCCGGGCTCCAGCGGCAAGGTGTTCGGCTTCGTCTATTCGGGCCTCGACGCCGGCTCCGCCACCACGCCGGTGATCTTCGGCTGGCTCATCGACCACGATTTGCCGCGCATCGTTTTCATGCTGGCGGCGGGCTTGATCGTCGCAGCCACCATCTGCATCCTCACGACCCGCCGCTTCATGCCTGCGAGTAGGGCGCCGGAAAGGCAACAAACTTAAGCACCAGGGGACAACGCCCATGGCGCCCATGACCAAACGCGGAACAGTATCTCCAATCGGTGCGTGACGGACGCCAGGTCTATCTCAACGGCGAGTTGGCCGGCGGCGGGGGCCGCGCGTGCCTGATTGTGGCCGGGCAAACTTTTCTGTTAGGGTTCCTACCAACCGGCGTGGGGCATCGCCGGAACAAACCTTAGGAGGATGGGATGGCGTTGATTACCGGATATTTGAACGCGGTCAGCGGCTTCGTTTGGGGGCCGGTCATGCTGGTGCTGTTGATGGGCACCGGGCTTTACCTCTCGGTCGGCCTCAAGGGCATGACGTTTTTGAGAATCCCCTACGGCTTTCGCATGCTGTGGCGGGGGCGCAAGCCCGGCGCCGGCGCCGAGGGCGAGATCAGCCCCTTCAACGCGCTGTCGACGGCCTTGGGCGCCACCATCGGCACCGGCAATATCGCCGGCGTGGCGACGGCGATTTATCTCGGCGGGCCCGGCGCCGTGTTCTGGATGTGGGTCACCGCCCTGGTCGGCATGGGGCTGAAATATTCCGAGGCCGTGCTTGCGGTGCGCTACCGCGAGGTCGATGAGCTCGGCAACCATGTCGGCGGGCCGATGTATTACATCAAGAACGGCCTGGGCGCGAACTGGCAGTGGCTGGGCTGGAGCTTCGCCTTCCTGGCCATGATCGCCGCCTTTGGCATCGGCAACACCATCCAGGCCAATTCGGTGGCCCAGGCGGCCAGGGATTTCCTAGGGATCCCGGAGATCGTCACCGGCATCGTCATCGCCGCCCTCACCGCCATCGTCATCATCGGCGGCATCAAGCGGCTCGGCGAGGTCGCGGGCTATCTGGTGCCGATCATGGCGGTGCTCTATATCGCCGGCGCCCTGGTCATCATCATCGTCAATATCGAGGCCCTGCCCGCCGCCATCGCCCTGATCTTCACCGACGCCTTCACCGGCACCGCCGCCGCCGGCGGCTTCGCCGGGTCTTCGGTGTGGATGGCGGTCCGCTTCGGCGTCGCCCGCGGCATCTTCTCCAACGAGGCCGGGCTCGGCTCGGCGCCGATCGCCCACGCCGCGGCCCAGACCAAGGACCCGGTGCGCCAGGGCACCATCGGCATGCTCGGCACCTTCATCGACACCATCGTGGTGTGCACGATGACGGCGCTGGTTATCGTCATGACCGGGGCATGGTCTTCCGGCGCCACCGGCGCTTCGCTCTCGGCCAAGGCCTTCACCATGGGCTTGACCGGGTTCGGCGGCTATGTTGTCACCTTCGGGCTCATCATCTTCGCCTATTCGACCCTGTTGAGCTGGAGCTTCTATGGCGAACGCTGCGCCGAATACATCTTCGGCGTCCGCGCCATCCAGCCCTACCGGGTGCTGTGGATCATCGCCATTCCCATCGGCGCCATGGCCAACTTGAATCTGTTGTGGCTGATCGCCGATGTGTTGAACGGGCTGATGGCGGTGCCCAACCTGATCGCGCTGGCACTGCTGAGCCCGGTGGTGTTCAAGATAACCCGCAAATATTTCGCCCGGCCCGACATTGCCGAGGCCACCGATAC
>JAZFWG010000285.1:0-12104 GCA_036448135.1 Alphaproteobacteria bacterium | reverse complement strand
CCCGGATACCGGGCGATTGGTGCTGCTCACCACCAAGGGCGCGGTTGCTTACACCGATTTCACCTTCCAAGCCTCGGACACGCTGCTGCTCGGCCGCGAAAGCGCCGGCGTGCCGGCCGATATCTTCACAGCCGTGCAAGCGACGGTCCGCATCCCCTTGGCTGCCGGGACCAGGTCCCTCAACGTGGCGATGGCGGCGGCCATGGTGTTGGGCGAGGCCCTGCGCCAGACCGGGGGCTTTCCCGCCGCGGTCACGGAAACTCAGTTTGAGGACGCGTTGACGTCATGAGCCCAGTGGAGCAGCAAGTGGACCAGCACAAGGCCCGGGCCAGCGCCTGGTTCAGCCAACTGCGCGACGACATCTGCACCGCTTTCGAGGCGCTGGAGGACCAGCTTTCCGGCGCCAATGCCACGCGCTTCAAAGACATCGCGCCGGGGCGCTTCGAACGCAAGCCGTGGACCCGGCCAGGAGACGCCGGGGGCCCAGGAGAAGCCAGTGGCCCAGGAGACGCCAGCAGCAAAGACGGCGGCGGCGGGGTCATGTCGGTGATGAAGGGCCGGGTGTTCGAGAAGGTCGGGGTCAATATCTCCACGGTCCATGGCGAATTTTCCGAGGAATTCCGCGCCAAGATCCCCGGCGCCGAGGACGACCCATGGTTCTGGGCCTCGGGCATATCCCTGGTCGCCCATCTGCAATCCCCCAAGGTGCCGGCGGTGCATATGAACACGCGCCACATCGTCACCTCCAAGGGCTGGTTCGGCGGCGGCTCCGACCTTACCCCCATGGTCGCCAATGATGCCGACACCGAGGCCTTCCACGCCGCCTTCAAGGCCGCCTGCGACGCCCACGACCCGGACTACTATCCGAAGTTCAAAAAATGGTGCGACGAGTATTTCTATCTGCCCAACCGGCAAGAACCCCGCGGCATCGGCGGCATCTTCTATGATTATCTCGATTCCGGCGACTGGGAGGCGGACTTCGCCTTCACCCAGGATGTCGGCCGCGCCTTCTTAAGCGTCTATCCCAAGATCGTCGCCCGCCACCTGGACGAGCCCTGGACCGTTGATGACCGTGACCACCAGTTGGTGCGCCGGGGGCGTTATGCCGAATTCAACCTGTTATACGACCGGGGCACCCAGTTCGGCCTCAAGACCGGCGGCAATGTCGAGGCCATCCTGATGTCACTGCCGCCGGAGGCCAGGTGGCCTTGAGCGTCATCCCGCCTTGCCGGTAATAAGGCGTTTGAGTTGGGCCAAGCAGGCTTGGCGGTCGGGGGCGAAGTCGCGGTCTTCCCACCAGGCCTCGATGGTGCGCAGATGTTCGCCGACCTCGGGGCCAACTTCGATGCCAAGCGCGACCACGTCCTTGCCCGCCACCGGCAGCAATACCGCCACCCAATGCGTCCCGGCGTCGAGCAGCGCCTCGAAGCCGGCGGTGTCGGCGCCGGCGGGGTCCCGGCCGGCCAAGTCGGAGGCCCAGCGCAACGCCACCAGATCACGGAAATTCTCGCGTCCCAGATGATATAGCGCGCGCCGGGCCGCCACCATGCGCCCCTCATCATCGGCGTCGACGGCGCTCTCGACATAATCCGATGTCACCACCAGGTCCCGCAGGCGGCCCTTCTCGGCATTGGAAAAGCGCAGCCGGTCCGCCACTTGGTCCGCGCCGGGACCATCGGCCTCGATCACGCAGGCGAGACGGCGCAGCGCATCATTGGTGAGGCCGGACATGCCCCTGGCTTCGAGCGCGGCCAGGGCGCGAAGCCGCCCGAACGCCCGGGCCTCGGGCAGGAAATGGCCGAGGATGCCTTCCGCCGCCATCAATTCGAGGGCCGTCGCCGGATCCGGCGCTTCCAACAAGCGCAGGGTCTCGGCGCCGATGCGCTCACCCGAAAGGCTCGGCAGCTCGGCGGCGAGCTCCCGGCACGCGGCCAAGGCGTCCGCGTCGGGGGCGCCCTTGTCGTAATGGGCAAAGAAGCGGAAAAAGCGCAGCAACCTCAACACGTCTTCAACTATGCGCTGGCGGGCATCGCCGACGAAGCGCACCCGGCCGCGTTTCAGATCCTCGAGCCCGCCGAAGGGGTCATAGAGGGTGCCATCGGGCGCCAGGAACAGGGCGTTCATGGTGAAATCGCGCCGCGCCGCGTCCTCGGCCCAGTCGCCGGTGAAGGCGACCCGGGCGCGGCGGCCGAAGGTTTCCACATCGCGGCGAAGGGTGGTGATCTCGAAATGCTCCTTGCCGATCACCGCGGTAACGGTGCCGTGTTCGATGCCGGTGGGGATGGCGTGGATCTCGGCGGCGCCGAGCAGCTTCATCACCTCATGGGGGTTGAGATGGGTGGCGATGTCGATGTCCTTGACCGCACGGCCTAACATGGTGTCGCGCACGCAGCCACCGACGAAACGCGCCTCTGCGCCACCGGTGGTTAGGGCCGCGATCACGGCGCGGGTCGCCGGCGCCGTCATCCATGGCAGCGGGTTGACCTTGTCGGCGGGTTTGAGGCGGGCCGGTTTCAAAATGCCAATGACGATAAGTTTATTTGCGGAATTCGCCGGGCTTGATCTTACCACCCTCGAAGCTGGGCGGCACGTACTTGCTTTCGAGTTCGCCGCCGCCGCCCAAGGTGAACGCCAGCAGCGTCGCCACCAACAGGCTCAACCCGGTGCCAAGCAGCACGACCCAGGGCACGCTCTTAATGGCGTTGTTCTCGGCCTCGGCCCCGGGGCCTTGGCGGCGCTGGCGCCACCACAGCCACAGGAAATAGAGTGCCGTCGGCGTCGCCAGCGGCAGGACATAGGTAAAGAACAGCCTGAACATTCAGCCCTCCAGCAATTTGGCGAGACCGGCGAGGATGCGGGCGGTAAACCCCCAAATGACGCGGTCCTGGTAATGGAAGGCATAGGTGCGCCGCCGCCTTCCCTTGCGCAGCCCGGTCTCGATCTTGCAATTCGCCGGATCGGTGATGAAGTCGAGGGGCACCTCGAACGCGTCGGCCACCTCATGGGCGTCGAGGATGAGATCGAAGGGCGGGCTGACCAGGCCGACCACCGGGATCACCCGGAACCCGGTGGAGGTGCCGTGCTCGGCGAATTGGCCGATCACTTTTACGTGATCCGTGCCAAGGCCGATCTCTTCGAAGGTTTCGCGCAACGCCGCGGCCGAGGCGTCGGCGTCTTCGGGCTCGATGCGCCCGCCGGGAAAACTGATCTGGCCGGCATGGTCGGCCAAGTGATCGGTACGCCGGGTCAGTAACACGGTCACGCCGCCGGGGTGGATTACCAGCGGGATCAGGACCGCGGCCGGGGTGAGGTCTTGCGCCGGGTTGCGGACGATGTCGGGTTCGATGTCATCGAACAGCACGCCGGCGCCATTCGCCCCGCCACCGAATGCCAAGTCAAGCCGGCTGGTGATGTCCCGGGCGCTGAGAGTCATTCCGCCTCCGGCGTGATAAGCCGAAACATATCGCGTGCTATATCACCAATCATAGCTGCACTCACATGTATCATTGGCACATCTATCCGTGGTTTGCGGCGGATCGAGAAATCATGGTAAGACCAATATACCGGCCCGGTCGAGTGCAATGCGGGCGTATCCGCATGCGCTCGTCCCGTTGCGGCGCAACGAGGTTTCGCCGCCGGGGGCCAAGGCGAGGCATGCGGCAAATGGCGTAGCTGCCCAGGAATTTTTCTCATTGGCCGCCCCGATGCCTCATAACGTTCCGCCTTTAAGGCGTGGAGATCACAAAGAGATGCCACAGTGACCATACCGGATACAACCCCCGAGGCCGTAGGCAGCGACGCCAACGTGCCGACCCCGGAGATCGCCAAGCAAATCGAAGCTCTGGGCCAGGACTTCAAGGACGTGCGCCAAAGCATCGGCCGCGTCATCTTCGGCCAGACCGAGGTCATCGACGAGACCCTGATCACGCTGTTGGCCGGCGGCCATGCCCTGTTGATCGGCGTCCCCGGCCTCGCCAAGACCCGGCTGGTGGAAACCCTGGGCGATGTGCTCGGCCTCGACGACAAGCGGGTCCAGTTCACCCCCGACCTCATGCCCGCCGACATATTGGGTTCGGAAGTGCTCGAGGAATCGGAAACCGGCAAGCGTTCGTTCCGTTTCATCGAAGGGCCGGTGTTCTGCCAGCTGTTGATGGCCGACGAGATCAACCGCGCCAGCCCGCGCACCCAATCGGCGCTGTTGCAGGCGATGCAGGAGCACAGGGTTTCCGTCGCCGGCATCACCCATCCCCTGCCCAGCCCGTTCCACGTTCTCGCCACCCAGAACCCGTTGGAGCAGGAGGGCGTCTATCCCCTGCCGGAGGCGCAGCTCGACCGCTTCCTCATGCAGATCGACATCGGCTATCCCGACGACGTGTCCGAACGCCGCATGATCATCGCCACCACCGGCCCCGAAGAAGAGCCGCCCAAACAGGTGTTGACCGCGGACAAGCTGATTGCGGCGCAACGCCTGGTCAGGCGCATCCCGATCGGCGACAGCGTGGTCGATGCCATCTTAGGCCTGGTGCGGACGGGACGGCCCGGCGGCGGCATCGACGAAATCGATAAACACGTCGGCTGGGGACCGGGACCGCGGGCGAGCCAATCCTTGATGCTGGCCTGCCGCGCCCGCGCCGTGATCGAAGGCCGCTATTCGCCGTCGATCGACGACGTGCTGGCCCTGGCCCACCCGATACTGCGCCACCGCATGGCGCTCAACTTCTCCGCCCGCGCCGACGGCGTCACCATGGACCAGGTGATCGACCGGCTGTGTGCGCCACTGGCCTAACGAGGGGATTTGACAGGCAAACATGGCCGACCAACAGCCCACCACGCTGCAACGGGCCGAAGAGCTGGCGTCAACCATGCCGCCGCTCCTGGTCGCGGCGGAGCGGGTGGCAAGCACGGTGGCCCAGGGCGTCCATGGCCGCCGCCGCATCGGCCAGGGCGATACCTTCTGGCAGTTCCGCCATTATCAGCCCGGCGATCCGGCGGGACGCATCGACTGGCGCCAATCGGCCAAGTCGCAACATTTGTTCGTCCGCGAACATGAATGGGAGGCGGCGCAAAGCGTCTGGCTGTGGCGCGACAATTCACCTTCCATGCACTACAGCTCATCCCGCCGCCTGGCGGAAAAGTCCCAGCGCGCGGAATTGTTGCTGCTGGCGCTGGCGTCGTTGTTGATCCGCTCCGGCGAACATGTGGCGTTGATGGGGGAAGGCTATCCGCCGTCGAGCGGCCGCGCCGCGCTCATACGCATGGCCGCGACCATTCACCGTGGCGGTGGCGGCGCCAATGTGCCGCCGATGCTAGCGCTGCCGCGCTACGGACAGCTGGTGCTGTTCAGCGATTTCTTAGGCCCCTTCGACGAGATCGAGGACACCATCGCCGGCTATGCCGTCCGTGGCGTCGCCGGTCACCTGGTGCAGATTCTCGACCCCGCCGAGGAATCCCTGCCCTTCGCCGGCCGCATCCGTTTCGAGGGTTTCGAGGATGAAGGCAGCACCCTGATCAACCGCACCGAACGGGTGCGCGGGCCTTACCGCGCCCGGCTTCTGGCGCGGCGTGAAAGCCTGACCAGCCTTGCCAACAAGCATGATTGGACGATGACGCTATACCACACCGACCGGCCACCGACCGCGGCGCTGCTCGCCCTTTACGGCACCTTGGCGCGTCTGCCGGGAAGCGCGCCCGGCGGCACCCATGACGATGAAGCGGTGGTCGCTTAAGCCATGTTGAGTTTCGGCGCCCTTGCTTTTACCTCGCCCTGGATGCTGGCCGCGCTGGTGGCCCTGCCGGTGCTGTGGTGGCTGCTCAAGGTCACGCCGCCGGCACCGAAATTGTTGAAATTCCCCGCCATCCGTCTGTTGTTGGGCCTGCGTGAAGAGGAACAGACCCCGGCGAAAACGCCGTTGTGGCTGGTGATCCTGCGCACCGTTCTTGCCGCCATCATCATCATCGCCCTGGCCCATCCGCTGCTCAATCCCGGCGCCAAGCTGAGGGGAACCAGTCCGCTGCTGCTGGTGGTCGACGATGGCTGGGCGGCGGCGCCCAACTGGGAGCAACGCAAGGCCGCCATGGACGAGCTGTTGGATCAGGCCGAACGCCAGAGCCGGGCGGTGATGATCCTGACCACCGCCGCGCCGCCGGGCGGCGAGCCGCTCAGGACGAGCAAACTGCTGCGGGCGGCGGAAGCGCGCACCAAAGCCGAGGCGCTGGAGCCCAAACCCTGGCCCACCGACCGCGCCCTGGCGCTCGAGGCCTTGGAACAGGCGGAGTTGCCCGCGGCCGCCAATGTGGTGTGGCTCAGCGACGGCATCGACGGTGCCGGCCTCGGCGCGCTCGCCACCCGGTTGCAGAAATTCGGCAGCCTCCATCTGTTCCGCGACGACGACGACGCCACCGCCCGGTTGCTGACGGCGGAGGAATCCGCCGGCGCCGAGCTCGCCGTCACCGTCAAGCGCGCCCATGGCGGCGCCAAAGCCTCACTGTGGATCAATGGCAATGACGGCGAAGGCCGCACCCTGGTCCGCCAACGGGTCGATTTCGCCCCCGGGGTCACCACGCGGCGGGTCGTGCTGGCACTGCCGTCGGAACTGCGCAACCGGCTCTTGCGCATCGCCATCGAAGGGGGCCGTTCCGCCGGCGCCGTGGTGCTGCTCGATGAAAGGTGGCGGCGGCGCCCGGTGGGGCTGATCGCGGACAAAACCACCGATTCGCCACAGCCCCTGTTGAACAGCCTGTATTATCTGGAGCGCGGCCTCGATCCCTTCAGCGAAATCCGCAAGGGCCCGGTGGCGGAGCTCCTGAAACGGCCCATCGCCGTGCTCGCCATCAGCGATGACGCGCCGCTCACCGACGCCGGCCGCAAGCAGGTCGAAGCCTGGGTCAAGCGTGGCGGCACGGCGATCCGCTTCGCCGGACCCCGCCTCGCCCAAAAGCCGGACGAATTGTTGCCGGTCAAGCTGCGCGGCGGCCATCGCGCGCTGGGCGGCGCCATGTCATGGTCGAAGCCGGCCACGCTGGCGCCGTTCGACCGCAAATCCCCCTTTGCCGGGCTCACAGTGCCCAAGGACGTCCTGATCTCGCGCCAAGTGCTGGCCCAGCCTTCGCTCGATCTCGCCGCCAAGACCTGGTCGCGCTTGACCGACGGCACGCCGCTGGTCACCGCCGAACGCCGCGGCCGGGGGTGGCTGGTGCTGGTCCATACCACCGCCAACGCCGATTGGTCGAACCTGGCGCTGTCGGGCCTGTTCGTGGAAATGTTGCGCCGCATTGTCGCCATCAGCCACGGTGTCACCGGCCGCGGCAGTGAGGTCGCGTTGCCGCCGTTGCAGACCCTGGACGGGTTCGGGCGGCTGCAAAGCCCGCCGGCTTCGGTCGAGCCGATCAGGGGCAACACCCTCGACCGGGTCCGCCCTGGGCCCAAATCGCCACCGGGTTTCTATGGCAATGAATCGGGACGTTTCGCTTTGAACCTGGCGGCCGGGCAGGCCGGCCTGAAGGCGATCGCCGAGTTACCCCACGGCGTGGTCCAGAGCGTCTACACCAAGACCCGTGAGCGCGATTTCAAGCCGTGGCTGTTGGCGCTGGCGCTTCTCATCGCTGTCATCGACACCTGGATCAGCCTCAGTCTCAGGGGTCTGTTGCCGGCGCCATGGCCGGTGCGCGGCACCATGGCCCGGGACTCCATTGGAAGCGCAGCGGGCGCCCTCTTCCTTGCCGCCACTCTGGGGTTGATGCTCACCGCCACCCCGGCGCTGGCCCAGGACGAGGGCGGCCAAACTGCCACCGGCAATGACGGCTTCGCCCTCCAGGCCACGCTCAAGACCCGGCTCGCCTACGTCCGCACCGGGGTCCGCAAGCTGGACGACACGTCGCTGGCCGGGCTCATCGGTCTCAGCCGCACCCTGACCCACCGCACCTCGGTGGAACCGGCGCCACCCATCGCGGTCGACATCGAACGGGACGAGCTCGCGTTCTTCCCCCTGCTCTACTGGCCGGTGTCACCGACCCAAGCCCTGCCCACCACCAAGGCCCGGGAAAGGCTCAACCTCTATCTGCGCAACGGCGGCACCATTCTGTTCGATACCCTGGATCAGCGCCTCGGCACCTTCACCACACCCGGCGGGTTCGTCGCCGCAGGGCCGGGGGCGGCGCGGCTGCGCCGGATCCTTGCCGGGCTCGACGTCCCGCCGCTGATCCCCGTGCCCCAGGGCCACATCCTGACCAAGGCGTTCTATCTGTTGCAGGACTTCCCGGGGCGCTGGACCGGCGGCGCGGTATGGGTGCAGAAGTCCGGCGATCACCTCAATGACGGGGTCTCGCCGGTGATCATCGGCAGCAACGATTGGGCCGCGGCCTGGGCCGTCGCCGAGGACGGCCAGCCCATGTTCCCGGTGGTGCCGGGGGGCGAACGCCAGCGCGAGATGGCGCTGAGATTCGGCGTCAATCTGGTGATGTACACGCTGACCGGCAACTACAAGGCCGACCAGGTCCACGTTCCCGCCATCCTCGAGCGGCTGGGGCAATAGCACGGTGAACCAATAGATATGGGCTCAGGCATCACCAACATCGTCTTCGCCCCGGCATTGCCATTGCCGGTGATCGCCGGCTTGGCCGCCTTCGCCGCCGTCATCGCCGTCCTCGGCCTCTATAAGGGCGCCCGCGGCATGGGGTGGCGCTGTCTGGCGTTGGGGGCGTTGGTGTTGGCGCTTCTCAACCCTTCCCTCAAAAGCGAACAGCGCGAGCCCCTCAACGATATCGCCGTGGTCGTCGTCGACCAATCCCCCAGCCAGGAAATCGGCAAGCGCCGCACCCAGAGCGCGGCCGTGCTCGACCATCTGCGCAAGGAACTCGCCCGCCATAAGGATCTCGAGGTTCGCATTCTCCGTAGCGGCGGCGGCGGGGATGACGCCAAGGGACGCACCGCCCCGGTGGAAAGCACGCGCCTGTTCGAGGCCTTGGAGCGCACCCTTGCCGATGTGCCGCCCCAGCGCCTCGGCGGGGTCATCATGATCACCGACGGCCAGGTTCACGACGCCCCCAAATCCGCCGACAAGCTGCCATTCACCGCGCCGCTGCATGTGTTTCTTGCCGGTGCCCGCAACGCCCGGGACCGCCGCCTGGTGGTCGAACAGGTGCCCAGCTTCGGCATCGTCGGCAACCGGTTAGAGATGACGGTGCGCGTCGTCGACCTTCCCGCCCAGCCCAATCAGCCGCCGGTTCGGCTCACCATCCGCCGCGACGGCGGCAAGCCGCGCACCATCGACGTCCCCACCGGGGTCGAACAATCGATTGATATTCTGGTCGATCATGGCGGCGCCAATGTCTACGAGCTCGAGGTCGAACCCCGGGCCGGTGAATTGACGCTCGACAACAACCGCGCCGCCGTCATCGTCAATGGCGTGCGCGACCGTTTGCGGGTGCTGCTGGTCTCGGGCGTGCCCCATGCCGGCGAGCGGGTGTGGCGCAATCTGCTGAAGGCGGACCCGTCGGTGGATCTGGTGCATTTCACCATCCTGCGCCCGCCGGAAAAGCAGGACGGCACGCCGGTGCGTGAATTGTCGCTGATCGCCTTCCCCACCCGCGAGCTGTTCGAGGAAAAGCTCAACGATTTCGACCTCATCATCTTCGACCGCTATCACCGCCGCGGCGTGCTGCCGCGGATTTATCTCCAGAACATCGTCCGTTACGTGCGCAAGGGCGGCGCCGTCTTGGAAGCCGGCGGCCCCGCCTTCGCCACGGCACTGGGGCTCTACCGCACACCCTTGGGCGAAATCCTCCCCGGCGCCCCGACCGGCCAGGTGATCGAGCGCGGCTTCCGCCCCCAGGTGACCAAGCTGGGCCATCGCCATCCGGTGGCCGCCGATCTTCCCGGCAGCCGGAGCCCGATTGCCACCCCCGCCGGCGCCAGGACGCCCAAATGGGGGCGCTGGTTCCGCCTGATCGAAGCCGACACCCAGCGCGGCATGGTGCTGATGAGTGGCATCAACAACCGCCCGGTCCTGATCCTCGACCGCATCGGTGAAGGCCGCATCGCCCAGTTGCTTACCGACCATATCTGGCTGTGGGCGCGCGGCTTCGAAGGCGGCGGACCCCAGGCCGAATTGCTGCGCCGCCTCGCCCACTGGCTGATGAAGGAGCCCGAGCTCGAGGAGAACGATTTGCGCGCCACGGTGCAGGGCAGTGAACTGACCATTGTGCGGCGCAGCCTCAAACCCGAAGAGGTCACGGTGACCATCCGTGCGCCGTCGGGCAAGGAACGTACCGCAACCCTCAAGGAAATCCAGCCGGGGCGCGCCACCGCCGCCATCGCCATCGGAGAATCCGGGCTTTACCGCATCAGCGACGGCAAGCGTGTGGTCCACGCCGCCGCCGGCACCTTGAACCCGCCGGAGTTCGCCGATGTGCGCGCCAGCGCCGAGCACCTGGGCCCGTTGGCGGGAGCGCGGAGCGGGGGTGTCATCTGGATCAAGCAGGCCATGGACCGCCGGGCGTTGCCGGCCATCCGCCGCACCCGGGCGGGCCGCGACAGCCATGGCCGGGGCTGGATCGGCATCAGGGCCAATGGCGACTACATCGTCAAGGGGGTCCATGAACTGCCCCTGCTCCCCGGCATCCTCTTGCTGTTGCTCGGACTCGGCGGGCTGATGGCGGCGTGGCGCCGCGAGGGCGAATAGGCCCGCATCCCCGGTCGTGACCACTGGAAAGGGGCAATCCATGAGTGACCACCCCATGAAGCCGATCATTCCCGCCCTTGGCGGTTTTCACCGCAAAGCAGCGGGGCTCAGCTATCCGATCATCCGGTTCTGTACCGGGCTCTTTCTCATGCCCCACGGCGCGGGAAAGCTATTCGGCTGGTTCGGCGGCAACATTGAGGCGACGGCGGGGTTTTTCGCCGCCAAAGGGCTCGAGCCGGCCTTGCCGCTGGCCTACCTGGTGGGCGCGACCGAATTCTTCGGGGGATTTTTCCTCGCCATCGGGGTCTTCGTCCGGCCCACGGCCCTGGCCGTCACCGTCCTCATGGCCGTCGCCGTCTTCCACATCCATCTCGCCAATGGTTTTTTCTGGAACAAGGGTGGCTTTGAATACCCGCTTCTGTGGGGGATCATCGCCTTCGCCCTTGTGCTCGGCGGCGCCGGGCGCTGGTCGGTGGACCGGTGGATCGGCCGCGAGTTCTGAATGCGTTAAGGTTCACGGCATCATAATTGACGGTTCGGCACAGGTGGAGCACGGCACATGAGCGACAGCACCCTCACCGCGGCGGAAAACCAGAGTCTGACATTCGCCCACCACGGCAATGCCGGCGAACTGTTCGGCCTGGTCGCCATCAATGCCGTTCTCAACATCATCACGCTGCTGTTCTATCGCTTCTGGGCCAGGACCCGGGTGCGGGCCTATCTGTGGCGCCGGACCGCCCTGGGCGGCGACCCGATGGAATATAGCGGCACCGGCAAGGAGATGTTCATCGGGTTCCTGGTGGCCTTCGGCGCCGTCATCCTGCCCCTGGTGGTGATCAACCTTGTCGCCACCTTCCTGCTTGGAGAAGAGAGCCCGCAGAAGGCCGTATTCGATTTCGGGTTCTTTCTGTTGTTGATGTTTCTTGTCGGCATCGCCCAATACCGCGCCCGGCGCTACCGGATGAGCCGGACCCACTGGCGGGGCATCCGCGCCGCCCAGACCGGATCGGCGGTGCAATATGGCCTCAAGACCATGGGCTTTTATCTCCTCATACCGCTGACGCTGACGTGGTCTTACCCCTGGCAGGCCATGTGCCTGATGGGCCACATGATGAACAACACCTGGTTCGGCGACCGCCGCTTTTCCTTCCAAGGCAGCGCCGGGCCGCTCTATATGAATTTCGCCATCGCCTGGATGGGCATGGCGGTGGTCGTGCTCACGCCGGTCGCCATCGTGGTGGGCAGCGGAGGTCTTATCCCGGTTTCCGGCGACGAAAGCCAACACACCGTCAGCGGCATCGCCACGGTTTCGATCATCCTGGGCATCTTTATCCTGCCCTTGATCTATGCCTGGTTTTTGGCCGAGCAGTACCGCCACATGGCGTCCTGCACCCGTTACGAAGGCTTGAGCTTCACCTTCGAGGC
>JAZFWG010000284.1:0-2900 GCA_036448135.1 Alphaproteobacteria bacterium | reverse complement strand
AAGACGGACCAGTCCCCGGCCTCGCGGTTGTTCCTATAGGACACCGTCACGATCTCGGTCCAGCCATCGGAACGGGGGATGAAATGAAGAAACACATCCTCGTTGTCGATCCGGGCCGACCACAGCCCAATGAGCCGTGAGTCCACCTTCGCCTGCGCTGGGTCCGCCAGGGGATGGACGGTTTCCGGCACGCACGCCGCGAGGGCGAGGACCAGGCCCCATTCGGCCAGGACTTTCACCAAATGTCCTGTTTTCACAATCATCGCCATCATGGGCCACCTTCCATGCGATCAGCCGGGGTTCATGGTTTGAGATTGACGCGCAGCCGATGGGTCTTGACCTTGCTGGTGCCGCAGCAGGTGAGGGTGTACTGGAATTCCTGGGTCGACAGCCAGTGGCCGTCTTCGTGGACCGCGGCGATTTCACCGGTTTTTCGCTTTTGCCCGACGATCGCGGCGGGCTGGGCGCGGCCCCTGAGATAAGCCTTGAGCCTTGCCGTCGGGACCACGTGGTAGGGGCCGAAGCGGTCCTGCAACAGAGCCACATGCACGCCGTCCGGCGAGAAGATATCGAAGCGCCAGTCGCTGAAAAACAGCGTCCCTTCGGGCTTGAAGGGATAAATCCCGTCGTCATGGGCGAAGGTGAACCACAGGGCCTTGACCCAATAGTTCGCAGAACCGTCGTCGGGCTTTTCCGCCCCGAAATGGGCCGTGACCGGGCCCGATGTGATCGTCTTGATCTCGGGCGGCAGCTCCGGGGGTGGCTTGGCCACCTCGGGGCCGCCATGGGGGGCCCGGGCGTAGACCTCATGGCCATGGGTCTCGGCGCGCGCGGCCTGGTCTTCGCGGCCCGCCCGGCGCAGCAGTTTGGCATAGCGCAACCACATGGCGCCGAGACGGGCATGATTGGGACCGAGGTGCTTTTCGAAAATGGCGATATCGTGCCGCGCCGCGCCGGCGGCGGCGTCGAAACGCCCGAGGATCGAGAGTGTCTCCGAGATGTCGTTATAGGCGGCCGCGATCAGCCAGTGGTGCGGGTCCAACTTGGCCTGGCGGATGGCCAGGGCCTTTTGCTGCGCCGCCAGGGCCTTTTCGGCCTGGCCCAGCTTGAGCTCGGCCTTGGCGAGCCTGAGAAGGGTTTTCGCGACCTCGAGATGAGTGTTGCCGTAACGCCGGGTCTTCAGGGCCAGGGCCCGGCGGAATTCCTTGACCGCCTGCTTTATGCGCCCGGCATTGAGGTCGCGTTCGGCGGTTTTCTCGATTTGCTGCGCTTCCAACCCCTTGGTGCCGACGATGGAGGCGGGCATCAAGCGCGTGTCCCCAGCGGGCCCCGCCATGGCAGGTTGCCCGGCGCCGGCGGCGAAACCCAAGGCCCAGCTTGCCAGGGCCGTGATCATCAGATTTTGTAGGGGATGGGATATCATTTTCGCCCTCAGCCATGTGGGGGTTTGTCGAACACGATCCTGCCAGCCGATTGCGGCAATACCGGGGCCAGTCCGGCCTAAAGCGGCATTACTCACAAAGGTCCTCCGCATCCACCGGAAGCGGCAGATCGTAACTCCGGCCTTGGCGGATCGAGACCGGGCGCCTTGGCCCCGGCACATCGAGGTAAGGGCATTCACTTGGCCGATCGCGGCGAAGGGCCATGGCCCGGTCGTCGGCGGCAATCCAGACCAGTTTCGCCGTCTCGCCATCGAGCCAGGGGGCAAGATCGAAGTCCCAGGCATCGTTGCGGCTGTTCCAGGTGGGCCTCCCTTCACCATCCGCATACCAGTACTGGGTTCTCAGCCAGGGCTGGTGTCCCTCCGCCGCCGGCGCCGGCGGATCGGTGAAGTAGCTCATCAGATACGCCGTCGATCCCTCGACCATTCGCGCCGTTGCATAGAGCACACACACCATGCCGGGCAGCGCCATCAGGCGGGGGACGATGAACGGCGCCGCGGGACCGGGCTGAATTTCGACGGTGGACCGCAGCGCCACCCGTTCGAGAACATCTTCCCTGAGATCGAGCGCGCCAAGGGTAACCAGGCAATGGGCACAAACCCTGTCGCCCGGCGCGGGCGGGCTGAGGACGTCCCACCACGGCCCGTCGAGGCCGAACACATCGGCCCCGAGCAATGCGATTTCGGTGCAATAGGGACAGCGCGCAACCGCAATGGCAGGCAGGCCCCCGTAGTATTCCGCCTTGAGCTGCTCATAGTCCCGGTTAAGTGCCCGCAAATCTTCGGTCGCCAGGGGAGCATCCCTCGGGCCGTACATGCGGTCCTTGATCTCCTCCATGCGCGCGAGCAATGCGTCACGGCCGGTTTTGTTGAGTACGCTCATGGCTCATGCCTCTGCGCGGCGCCTTGATCCCCACGCCTTGATCTAAGTCATGCCGCAAGTGCCAATGACGGCATCCCGGTTGCCATCTGGGCGGCAAACGCGCGGTGGCCGGCCGGCCTGACTGGCTGACCTTCACGGCCCGTCGGCGCCACTGCATCGGGCACGATCAGCAATAAGCCTCGCTGACCAGGCGCCCTAGGCGGCGCGGCGGGTGGCGCATTGACCCAATGGGGCCAATTTGGTGGCAGGTTATTGGGCAGATCCCCGAATCTGTTTTGCACCGTATCCAGATCGAGATGTCCCTGAGAAAACCCGTCCGCCTGATCGTATTTCCAATATCCTTTAAGCTCACGCATTTTGTTGTTGAAATCCCTGACTGAGTTGAAGGAATCCCATCCCCCGGGAGGCATGCTCTTAATATCCCCACCAGGATTAAATCTACTGACAGGGTTGGTAGCGTACCAATCCCTAAACCCCATAAGGACATCATCTCGCCCGTCTATAAGATCATCCCACATGCCGATTCGGTCCGTGTCGTGAATACCCGCCACCACGGTCCCGTCATCCAGTTCGCGC
>JAZFWG010000283.1:0-7233 GCA_036448135.1 Alphaproteobacteria bacterium | reverse complement strand
ATTTTCCCTCTGCGAACATCAAGTTGCATAGGTCAAAAGGCGCAGATCCAATTGAAATTATTTTATCAGATTTTCCCCAATAACGGTACCCGTAACAGGCCCTAGGGTCTGTACTCAATTGGAGAATTCTGCCATCCGTGTGGATGTGATTCTAAGTTTCCTAATGAAAGGAGGCTTGGAGGCAGAACTTGTATCGGCTCAATGATGATGAGTGGTCACGGATCGAGCCGTTGCTTGCCCGGGGGCGGTGTGGTGCGCACCGTGTCAACCACCGCCGGGTGATTGGCGGCATTGTTCACATGCTTGGCTATATGGTGGATGAATTGAGTCCGGCCCCTAGATGTTCTATTCTCCACAGCCGACAGGGGCCGGAGCCATCCGGCCCTTTTTTCCAGTTCCGCGCCAGAGTTCCGGAGAGCCTAGGATGGCCCAGTCCACCAGCGAGCCCATCAGCCGGCGTCTCCAATTCGCCGTCTATATGTGTGGCATCTGCTCCAACGGCACCTCCAGTCTGGTCTGGGTGATAACGCCCTTGTGGGTGGTCGAGCTCGGCGCGTCGCCCTTCATGATCGGCATCTCGCTGGGAAGCTACACCGTCCTGCCCCTGTTGTTGTCCATCCATGGCGGCGCCTTGATGGACAAGTTGGGCGCCCGGCGCGTCATCATGTTCTTCGGCACCATTGTCGTCATCATGCCCTGGTTCTATCCGATCTCGCCATGGATCCCGGCCGTCATCGTGCTTCAGATGATACTCGGACTGTCCGTATCCATGGGGTGGATCGGCACTCAGACCCTGATCGGCCAAAGGATGCGGGGCGATCCCACCTATTCAGGCCGCCTGGCGTTCTGGACCCGGTCGGTGGGCCTAGCCGGCCCGCCCCTGATCGGCCTTGCGTGGGACAATGTGGGCCCGTGGGGCGCCTTCGCATTCATGTCGTTTTGGGCCTCGGGGGCCCTGGTGGGAGTCTTTCTGTTGCCCAAGCTCGCCGCCGAAGAGACCGCCGCCGCCGCCAGAACCACCCGGGTGCGCGACCTCATGCCCAAGCCCGGGGACTATATGGTCGCGTTCCGGCTGTTGGCGATCCCGACCATCCTGCTTGTGGTGGTCATGTCGGTGCTGCGTCAATCGGCCCAGGGCATTCAAAGCTCGTTCTACGTGGTCTATCTGGAAAACATCAATTTCAGCGCCACCGAAATCGGCATCCTGACCTCGTCGTTCCTGGCCTTCAGCGCCATGGGGGCGCTGACGGCGGCCAAACTGGTGCGGCTGTTCAGCCCCGCCTGGCTTCTCGTCGTCGCGGTCACGGTTTCGGTGATCATGATCACCATCACCCCGCTTCTGGGCGCGTTTTTCTTGCTGATGGTGGCGATATCGGTCCGCGGCGGCGTGCTCGGCATCGTTCAGCCCCTGATGCTGACCATGGTGTTGAAGGCCGCCGATGCCAAGGTACAGGGCAAGGCGGTGGCTCTCAGGGCTTCCGCCAACCGCTTGGCCATGACCTTCATACCTGTCATCATGGGTGCCGTGATTGAAGTGGTGGGGTTGGATGCCGCCTTTTTTGTGATCGGCGGTATCCTGATGGTGCTGATGGCCATCGTCAGCTTGATTATCAGCCGCTCACCCAGTTACCGTGACGGATGAGGAAATCCATGGCGGCCCGGACTCTATTCATAATCCTGTGCCTGGCGGCGGCAACACTCCACCCGGCGGGCGGGGCGCTGGCGGACGCCGTCGACCGGCTCCTGGCCGACCGCGACCAGGCGGCGTAAGCCGCCGCGCCGGGATTGCACCCCGCCATGGCCCCTCCCCCCACATCGCCGCCAGCTTCGTCCCCACAAAGCGCCCTGCCCTCGGTGGACCGCCTGCTCGGCAGTCCCATAGCCGCGGGGCTGATCGGGAAGTTTGGCCGCCCGCTGGTGACGGACGCGGTGCGCGAGGTGCTGGCCGAATTGCGCGGCGACATGGAAGCAAATGGTGGAGCTTTGGTAACCGCGGCCCTGGAAGACGACATCATTGAGCGGGTCTCAGTGCGGCTCGCGAAATCGGCAGAGCCCTCTTTGCGGGCGGTGTTCAACCTGACCGGGACCGTGATCCACACCAATCTAGGCCGCGCGCCGCTGCCAAGCGAGGCCATCGAGGCGGTGGCCGATGTCGCCCGGGGTGCCAGCAACCTGGAATACGACCTCAAAGGCGGCCGGCGCGGCGACCGCGACAGCCACGTGGAAGACTGGCTCTGCCGTCTTACTGGCGCCGAGGCGGCGACGGTGGTCAACAACAACGCCGCCGCCGTGCTGTTGGTCCTCAACTCGCTGGCGCTGCGCAAGGAAGTCCCGGTATCGCGCGGCGAGCTGATCGAGATCGGCGGATCGTTCCGCATGCCCGACATCATGACCCGCGCCGGCTGCAAGCTGAAAGAGGTCGGCACCACCAACCGCACCCATCTCGGCGATTTCGCCGAGGCCATCGGGCCCAGTACCGCCATGATCATGAAGGTACATGCCAGCAACTATTCCATCGAGGGCTTCAGCGCCGAGGTCGACGAAGACACCCTCGCCGAGCTCGCCCACCGCCATGATCTGCCCCTGGTGATCGATCTCGGCAGCGGCACCCTGGTGGATCTGGCGCAATTCGGCCTCCCCCATGAGCCCACCGCCGCCGAGACCCTGGCACATGGCGCCGATGTGGTGACGTTTAGCGGCGACAAGCTGTTGGGCGGGCCCCAGGCCGGCATCATCGTCGGCCGCGCCGATCTCATCGCCAGGATCAAGCGCAATCCCATGAAACGCGCGCTCAGGCTTGACAAGATGACCATCGCGGCGCTGGGTGCGGTGCTGCCGCTTTATGGCAACCCTGAGCGCCTGGTCGAGAGGGTGCCGGTGTTGCGCTTGCTCGCCCGGCCGGCGGCCGAGCTCGAAGCCATGGCCGTACGCCTCCAGCCGGCCCTGGCCTTGCGCCTCGGCGATGCGGCGGTGGTGGCGTGCGCCCCGTGCCAAAGCCAGATCGGCTCAGGCTCGCTGCCGACGGCGCATATCGATAGCCACGCCTTGGTCATGACGCCCGCGGGCCGGCGCGGCGCCGGGGCCCAGCTCAAACGGCTGGCGGCGGCGTTCCGCGCCCTGCCCATGCCGGTGATCGGGCGCATCCATGACGACGGCTTGTGGCTCGATCTCCGCTGCCTCGAGGACGAGGCCAAGTTCACCGCCCAGCTTGCGGCGCTGCGCCTCGATCCCGCATCTTCCACATGATCCCGCCGCCCACATGATCATCGCCACCGCCGGTCATATCGACCACGGCAAGACCGTGCTGGTCAAAGCCTTGACCGGGGTCGAGACCGACCGCCTGCCCGAGGAACGGCGCCGCGGCATGTCCATCGACCTTGGCTACGCTTACCATCCCCTCCCCGGTGGCGGCAGTCTCGGCTTCATCGACGTCCCCGGCCATGAGCGCTTCGTCCACAACATGCTCGCCGGCGTCACCGGCATCGATTTCGGCCTGCTCGTGGTCGCCGCCGATGACGGCGCCATGCCCCAGACCTTTGAGCATCTCGCCATCCTCGATCTGCTTGGGCTAAGCCATGGCGCCATTGCCATCACCAAGACCGACCGCGCCGAAGACGGTCGGGTTGGAGAGGTCACCGCCGCCGTCACCGCCTTGATCGCCGATACCAACCTTGCCGGCGCGCCGATCTTCCCGGTCTCCGCCATCACCGGCCAAGGCATCGATGAGCTCCGCGGCTATATCGAGGCCGAAGCCCAAAGCCTGGCCACCAGGGCCGGCGGCGGGCATTTCCGCCTTGCCATCGACCGCGTCTTCACCATCCAGGGCACAGGCCTGGTGGTCACCGGCACGGTGTTTTCCGGCACCGTTCGCACCGGCGACCGCTTGGTGCTGTCTCCCGGCGCCATCGAGGTCCGGGTGCGCGGCATCCATGCCCAGAACCAACCGGCCGAGTTGGGTCACGCCGGCCAGCGCTGCGCCCTCAACCTCGCCGGTCCCGGCCTTGACCGCGGCCTTATCCGGCGCGGCGACTGGGTCCTGGAGGCCGGGGCCCACCATCCGACCGCGCGCCTGGATGCCCGTATCCGCCTGCTCAAAAGCGAGGCCAAGGCGCTCGGCCACTGGACGCCGGCCCATATCCATCTCGGCGCCGCCGATGTCCCCGGCCGCGTCGCGGTGCTGGAGGGACGCCAAGTGGCGCCGGGGGCGGTGGGTTGGGTGCAGCTTGTCCTCGACCGCCCCATCGGCGCGTTGCGCGGCGATCGATTGATCCTGCGCGATCAATCGGCGAGGCGCACCATCGGCGGCGGCGTCATTATCGATCCGTTCCCACCCCGGCGCGGCCGCGCCCGGCCCGAGCGCCTGGCCCAAATCCGCGCCATGGCGGGCGACGATGCCGCCACCGCGCTTGGCCGCATGGTCGAAGCCGCGCCCGAGGGTGTCGATCTCGGCGGCTTCATTCAGGCCTGGAACCTGCTGGCAGATGACGCCGCCGCGCTCAAGGCCGGCGTGCCGATGATGACCCTAGAGGTGGCGGGCGGCACCATCGCCATGGACCAGGCGCGATGGCGAACCCTCAGTGATGGGATCATGACGGCGCTCGGCGACTGGCATGCGGCGCATCCGACGACATCCGGCATCGCCGCCAACAGCCTGCGCCGGGCGTTGCCGCACCGCCTGACGGGCGCCTTTTTCGACGCCATCGTCGATGAGCTTGCCGCCCGCGGCGAGGTGGCGAAATCCCTCAATTTAATCCGCCTCGCCGGCCACCAGACCGCACTCGGGCCCGCCGAGGCGCGGCTGTGGGCGCGCATCAAGCCGGAACTCGATGGCAAGGGCGCACCTCCGGTGGTCCACGACATCGCCAAAAACACCAGCCTAGAGCCCAACCAGGTGGCAAAATTCCTCCGCCATGGCGCCGAGCTCGGCCTGGTGGTGCGCATTGCCGAGAACCGCTATCTCCTGCCCGGCGCCGTGGTCGAGCTTGCCCGCATCGCCGAGGCCATGGCCGGGGACGCCGATGATGGCATGATTACCGTGGCTGGGTACCGCGACCGCACCGGCATCGGGCGCAATCTGGTGATCGAACTGTTGGAATTCTTCGACAAGGCCGGCTTCACCCGGCGCGACGGCAACACCCGGCGCGTGCTCAAGCCCGCCGAGGACGCCTTCGCGAGATACCAAGCGGGTCCTTAAGGGCGCTCCATAAGCCCGCTCATGGCTTGACTTGCGCCGGAATCGGCCGAGCCGGTACACTGCGGATGAAAGGGATTTTCGTTCGGTCCCGGCCTCGGTCTTCAAAACAGGTGGGGCGTGTTAGGCACGTTCGGTGGGTTCGACTCCCACTCTCTTCCGCCATCCGCCTTCGCCAAGGCTTCGGCGGGATGTTTTCAGAGCCACCCAAACCTGTCGATGACACAGAGGGGAGTTGAGGTAATATCGCCGCTGGGTTAGCATCCCATTTTCCCGGCCGGCATCTCAAAAGGTTCGCCGATCCTGACGGGGTGTTGCTCGACATCTCCGAATAAGGGGGGGCAATGTTCGCCAAGATCAACCACTTGGCCATCGCCAGCGATCAGTACGCGCTGAATGGCAAATTCTACGAGGCCCTGTTCGGTTTCAGGACCTCATCCAAGCCCCGGCCGGCCCGTGCCGTGGTGGTCGGCGACGGCTATGCCGGGCTCAACATCATCCCCCGCCGCGATGGCCGGACCGGCGGCTTGGATCATTTCGGTATCGAGGTCGAGGATCTGGAGGAAGCGCGGGACCGTATCCACAAGTTCGATCCTGAAATTCAGACCCTGAAACGGCCGCCGATCCGCCCATTCGCCGCCTATAGCGCCCACGACCCCGATGGCAACATCTTCGATCTGTCACAACGCCGGATCGGCTTCCAGGAGGATATCTACGCCGACTACGAGGCCGACAAGGAATGGCGGCAGGAGCGGACCTTCTCGCATTTCGCCATCCGCACCCGCCATGCCGAGCGCTGCGCCCAGTTCTACGCCGATGTGTTCGAATTGCAGCTACAAAACAAGGCGGTGGACGATGAAAATTTCTATCTCAGCGACGGCCGCATGACATTGATGATCATCCCCTGGAATTTCGCCGATTACGCCGACATGGACCCGGCGCGGACCGGGCCCGACCATATCGGCATCAAGGTCGAAAGCATCGAGGCGGTCAAACGCGACATGGATGATCTCATCGGCCAGAACCCGCACCTCAAGCCGCGCCCCTTGGGGCATGGCCCAGAGGGCGAGGCGCGGCTCAATCTGTTCAAGAAATGTCCGCTGGGGCAGTTCCAACTCACGGATATCGAAGGGGTTTACATCGACCTGGTTGAGACTTGACCGGCGGCGACCAAAACACCTCCACATCAAAGGGAGACTGACATGAAATCTATCTGGACTTTAGGACGCTGGGTGGCCATAGCGGTTGCCTTGACGGTGCTGGGATCAGCGGCGGTTCAGGCCGACACCAGCGCTCAGTGAGGTCGCACCAAATCCATGAATTCAACAGTCATGATGAGTCCTCCCACGTGAAATTTCTGATTGCCACCACTGTTTTCAGAGCCGTCCACAGGTCTCAAAGACGCAAAGGGAACTTGAGGTAATCCCGCCCGTGGTTTAGCATCCCTGTTACCTAGTCTGGCCTATCAAAAGGCCGGCCAAACGGTTAGATACAGGGAGAGTCCCATGATTCCTTATCGTCTTTCCTCACTCTTTGCCGGCCTGGCCCTGGCTGCCTTGGTGGCGGCCCCCGCCGGAGCGGCAGATTTCTACAAGGATAAACAGATTGAATTGGCCATTGGCGCCCACCCCGGCGGCGGGTACAACGCCTATGCCCGGGCGACGGCGCGCAACCTTGCCCAGTTCATCCCAGGCAACCCCACCATAATTCCCCGCAACCGTGGCGGCGCCGGCAGCCGCCTTGCCCTCAACTGGATGCTGAACAAGGCGCCGCGGGACGGCACCGTGTTCGGCGCCTTTTTCCCTAGCGCCCTGGTCGATCCCCTGGTGCGGCCCAAGCGCTCCAAATACGACGTCACCAAGTTGAACTTCCTCGGCTCCATCAACAAGACGGCACGTCAATGCATCGCCCGCAAGGACGCCAAGGTCAAGAAGTTCACCGATCTGTTCAAGCATACGTTGACGATCGGCGCCACGGCGCGTGGCGGCTCGACCCGTGATTTTGCCGTGATGCTCAACAAGATTTTGGGCACCAAGTTCAAT
>JAZFWG010000282.1:0-2615 GCA_036448135.1 Alphaproteobacteria bacterium | reverse complement strand
GAAATTGTCGGCCACGAAACGGTCGAGAAGGCGGACCCCGAAACCGGTGCCGCCCTTGGGCACGCAGGCGGCATCCTTCTTCGACCACGCCACCCCGGCGATATCGAGATGGGCCCAGGGGGTGTCGACGACGAAGCGCTTAAGGAACTGGGCGGCGGTGATACTGCCTCCGCCCCGGCCCGAGCCGACGTTCTTCATGTCGGCGATGGGCGAATTTATCTGCTTGTCATAGGGCTCGCCCAAGGGCAGACGCCAAACGGTCTCGCCGACTTTTTTTCCCGCCGCCCCGATCTGCTCCGCCAGCTTGTCGTCGTTGGAGAACAGACCGGCGTGCTCGTGGCCAAGGGCGACGATGATGGCGCCGGTAAGCGTCGCCAGATCGATCATGAGACTGGGTTTGAAGCGCTTCTGGCAATAGCACAGCACATCGGCCAGTACGAGACGGCCCTCGGCGTCGGTGTTGATCACCTCTATGGTCTGACCCGACATCGACTTGACCACGTCGCCGGGACGCTGGGCGGTCGCCGACGGCATGTTCTCAACCAGCCCGACGACGCCGACGACGTTGACCTTGGCCTTGCGCCGGGCGAGCGCGCGGATCAATCCGATAACCGTCGCGGCGCCGGCCATGTCGTATTTCATGTCCTCCATGCCGCCCGAAGGTTTGATCGAAATGCCGCCGGTATCGAAGGTGACGCCCTTGCCGATGAAGGCGATGGGGCGCTTGGCGCCGGCGCCCTTGGTGGCGCCGTTCCACCGCATCGTCACCACCCGGGGTTTCCTGGCGCTTCCCTGGGCGACACCGAGCAGCGCGCCCATGCCGAGTTGTTTCATCCTGTTGGTGTCGAGAACCTCGACCCTGACGCCGTAGCGCCCCAGGCGCCGTGCCTCGCGGGCCAAGGTCTCGGGATAGAGGACGTTGGCCGGCTCCGAGACCAGGTCGCGGGTGAAAAAGACCCCCTCGGCAATGCTATCGAGCCTGGCGAACGCCCTTCGCGCCGCCGCCGGTTCCTTGACCATGAAGGTCAGAGTCCCGAGGGTGGGCTTGTCCTCCTCCTTTTCCTTGGTCCGGTATTTGTCGAACCGGTAACTGCGCAGGCGCGCGCCGTAGGCAAGATTGGCGGCGCAATCGGCCAATGTGAGCTTGCATTTCGGCGGCCTCTCGACCAGCACATTCGCCACCTTGTCGCCGGCGGTGGCGAGGTTCGCGACGATGCCCCCACCGGCTGCCTGTAGCACCAGATCATCGGCTTCGGCGGCCTTGCCAAGACCGAACAGCAACAGCCGCGAGGCCTTGAGTCCCTCCGGCGCCAACAGTGAAAGCACCCGAGATTTGCCGCCCTTGAACCGGCTGGCGGCAATGGCCCGGCCGAGCGCGCCGCCGGTCGTCTTGTCGAGCGCCTTGCCGGCCGCGGTCAAGGCCGGGCCGTCGAACACGCCAACGGCAAGCGCGCCCGTCCGCGCATGGGAGGGATCGGAAAAGGTTATTTTCATTGAGGGTCTCCCCGGTGGCTGGACAAGGATCTCGATATGTGGCCAGACATTAGCCTGCTGGCCGGAAAAATCCAGATGATATGGGCTAGGCGGCAAACATATGCACCCGAGGCGGGCCAGAGCCCATGTTTCATAGCGGTAGCCTAAGAATCACGAATGGATATAATGGCGGCGATGCCTTGTGCGTTTCGTTACCTTCTGGGTCAAATCTTCTGGCCGCTGGTGTTTGTTACCATCGCCATCGGCGGCGTGATTTGGCTGACCCAGTCGCTCAGATTCCTCGACCTCGTCATCAACAAGCATCTGGCGATCTCCACTTTCTTCTACCTCGTGGTCCTGGTGCAACCGATGATCATGTCGGTGCTGCTGCCGATCACCATTTTCGCGGCGGTGATGTTCACCTACAACAAGTTGACCATGGACAGCGAACTGGTGATCCTGCGCGCCAGCGGGCTAAGCCCCACGGCGCTCGCCCGGCCGGCGATCGTCCTCGGATGTGCCGTCACGGCGCTGTGTTACTTCATGACCCTATACCTCATGCCCCTGGCCTATCGTGAGTTCAAGGACCTGCAATTCGCCATCCGCTACGACCGATCGGATATCCTGTTGCAGGAAGGGGTCTTCAACACGGTATCCGAATACCTGACGGTCTATGTGCGTGAGCGCACGGCGGATGGAAAGTTGCTTGGCATCTTGGTTCACGATAGCCGTAACCCCGCCAAGCCGGTCACGATCATGTCGGAGAGCGGCGTTCTGGTGCAAACCAAGGACGGGCCGAGGGTCGTCATGGCCAATGGCAACCGCCAGGTCGTCAAGCGCCAACGCGGGGAGCTTTCGCTGTTGAATTTCGACAGCTACACCTTCGACTTCGGCGTCACGGCCAAAACGCCTCAGTCCCGCCGGCGCGAGGCCACCGAACTCTATTTGCACGAATTGCTCGGTTACACCGGCAACCCAGGGAGGACCCGAAAGTTCAGGGCCGAGGCACATCAACGGCTGACCTCGCCGTTACTTGCCCTTGCCTTCGTCCTTATCGGCCTCGCCACCCTGCTGTCGGGCGAGTTCAACCGCCGCGGCCAGGCGAAGCGAACCTTGCTGGCGGTCGGCCTCGTCGTGATCAT
>JAZFWG010000281.1:0-9479 GCA_036448135.1 Alphaproteobacteria bacterium | reverse complement strand
GCCATGATAGAGGCAGCGCAAGCCGCCGTCCTCAATGCGCCCATAGGACAGGTCGGTGCCGCGATGGGGACAAAATTGCCCGATCAGGCCGAGCCGGTCTTTGTCGTCGCGGAACAGCACCAGATCCTCACTCAAGATGCGGACCGGCATCGGCGCGCCGTCAATCGGCATTTCCTCCGACGCCGCGATCGGCTGCCAATAACTGCGCAGGAATCGCCCGCCCAGGGTTCCGGGACCGGTCTGTGTGATCAAGTCGTTCTGAGCTTTGGACAGCATTTTGGAACCTCCTTGCTTTTCGACTTCCAGCCATATCCGCGGGGATCGGAAGCGTACGCTTTCAGGCCATCATCGCTCATCAATGGTGTCCTCCCGGTTTTGGCAATGCTCGCGCCAAAGGGGTTTGGAGTCAACGGCCCAGCGATTGTGCAAACAGTTGGTGGGAGGAGGCGTGAACGGAGAGTCAACCCGCCTAAATCTTATCGGCAAGGTGTCCCAGGCCCTCTATCTCTTTGAGAAACGCGATGGCGACGGTGGTCGGGGTCACCCGGACCACCTTTGCGGCGACGGTGCCATTGTAGGGAATCTCGAGTTCGACCTCTTGATGGAGGCTGAAATGAAGCCGCGAAACGATCAAGGCGCCGGAGACGGACAGGTTATAGATGGCGCAGTTGGCGCTTTGTCCCTCGGCCTTGATATGGCCGGTCATCAGGTTGCATCTACGGCTATGGGCGCGGCGCTCAATGACAATATTTTGTTGTTTCTGTGCCATTTTTTTATCCAAGCCCGGCCCGGGACTTGAGGTCACAACCGGCGAAAATCCTTACAAACAAATAGATCAATCCTTCCACAACAGTGATAACAGGGCAGTCGTAAACAGCCTTATAAGGAAGATCGTTAACACCCCGAATAAGGGCCTATTTTTCAGAAATATGGGCTCGGGGAGGATGTCCGGCCGGGATCAAGCCCATGGCAAGGGTGATATCCGGCGCGGCGATGGAATGGGTTACGGCGCCTGGGCGAAAAGCTATGGCTTGACGGCGCGCACGATCAGGGCGCGGCGGTCGGGCGCAAGGCCGGAGGCCAGTTCCAGGGCAAGCTCATGGCCCCGGGGCGACATCTTGGCCCAGGTCTTTTGCAGGATATCGACGATTTTGGTGTCCTCGTGCTTGGCCGAGAAATCGCTGAAATAGTGCTCGAGGAACACCAGGCAGATCACGTCCTCAAGCATCTGGGTCTCCGGATCGGTGCCGAGGCCAAGCTTTCGGATCAATTTCACCACCCGCGCTTGGGCGCCTTCCCCATAGCCGGCCGCGCCCAGGATGTGGGCCGCGGTGTCCGCGTGGAACCGGGCGAGGGTGCCTCGCCATTTGCTGTAGCCCGCGAGGCCTTGGGGGTAGTCCGCCCGGGCAATGGTCCAGCGCCCGATATGCTGCGCGCGGGTGGCCAGGCGAAGCTCTTCCGAGGCCTTGGGGTTAAGCTTTTCCAACCACGCGGTCATGCGCTCGGCATAGAGCACTTCTTTCGGGTAGGCCTTGCCCTGGAAGGTTTCGCGATTGGGATCGCCGGCGTTGAAGCCGTCGATCGCCGCGATCGCGGCGTTAAATCTTTCGGGGAATCTTTCGGGA
Source organism: Alphaproteobacteria bacterium (assembly GCA_036448135.1). Lineage (GTDB taxonomy): Bacteria > Pseudomonadota > Alphaproteobacteria > SMXQ01 > SMXQ01 > JAZFWG01. The sequence goes on along the minus strand of JAZFWG010000281.1, from coordinate 7,854 downwards.
TCGGCGGTCATGTGCCCGTCCCCATCTTCCTTTCAAATCACCAGCAGCGGCGTGAACTCGCCCATGTCGGCCAAACTTTCTAGCCCCCTCACCGCTTCGACCGCCTGGTCTGCCATGGCGCCATCGAGGCCGGCATAGCCGGCGCATTCGCGGAACTTGCCGGCGACCTCGTCATAGCTCATGGGATTGGCCGGGCTGCCCTTGCCGAAATCGGCCCGGCCCTCGATCACCTGGCCGTCCTTGAGGCGGATCACGATGATCGTCGTCATCTTGTCGTAGCCCGCGGCCTCGGCCTCGTCATGGACGCCGAAATCGACCTTGGCAATCATGTCCTGGACATCGGCCCGGTTGACGACCTCGTCGGTGAACTCATTAAGCCCGCCGCGATGGCCAAGCAACAGGATCGCCATGCAGAATTCCATCGAGAACTTGGCCTGGAGTTCGGTGGTGGGGCGATGGTGGATCAGGGCGTTGGGCATATTGCGGTTGGTGCCGACGCTGACGGCAACCACATCTTCGGCCTTGATGCCGTGTTGATCGATCAATTCGCGCATTTTCGTCATGCCGGGATGGGTGAGCGAGCCCGACGGGTGCGGCTTGATCGAAATCCCTGGGGTGACGAAGGTCCAGGGCTTGCCCAGCTTGCCGCGAATGGCGCCGTCGTCATAGCCGCCGGCGGCGGCGCGGAAGAAGCCGCGCGGGGCTTCGAGAATATGGTCGGTGGCGCTGAGGCCCAATGAGGCGAAGTCGGCGGCGACGAGGCCGCTTTCCGATGCGCGTCCGGCATGGAACGGCTTGGTCATGGTGCCGAAATTCTCGCGCAGCCCGGCCGACTGGCTGCCGGCGATGGCGAGTGCCCGGGCCGTGGTCTCGGCATCGAAGCCGAGAAGGTTGGCCGCCGCCGACGCCGCCGCGAAGGTCCCGCAGGTGGCGGTGGAATGAAACCCTTCCTGGTAATGGCGTGGGTTGATGGCCTCACTGATCTTGCATTCGACCTCGACGCCGACATGGTAGGCGGCCATGAAATCCCGCCCCGACGCGCCTTCACGCTCGGCGATGGCCAGCGCCGCCGGCAGGCACGGCGCCGTCGGGTGGGTCAGCAAGCCATAGACCCGGTCCTTGGCCACGGCAAGCTGGGTGTCGTCATAGTCATCGGCGTGGATGGCGACGCCATTGGCGAAGGCGGCGAAGCGCGGCGCGGTGCGAAGCCCGGTGCCGATCACGCTGGCGCTCTGGTCGGTGCTGTGAAGGCCTGCGATATGGGCGCGGACGATGGCGCCACTGGCCGCGGCCTCGCCGGCAAGGGCAAGGCCGAAGCCGTCGAGGATCGATTTCTTGCCGAGCTCGATGGCGGCCGGGTCGATGTCGTCATAGGTGGTGGAGACCACGAAATCCGCCACGTAAGCGGTGAGCGAAGGCCCCTGATCGCGAACGTTTTCCGGCATGATACGGCTTTCCTGGACGGCAAGGGTGATGCGCCATCGGCGACCGCCGCCTTATGGGCCATGACCGGGCGGAATGCAATAGACTCCGCGGCGCACCGGGGCCATCATTCAGCGACCGTGAAACGCCCCCCCTTGAAGGATTCGAATTGGCCGAACCATTGCCCGATTGCATGACCGCCGTCGAGATCACCGCCGACGGCGGCCCCGAAGTTCTCAAGCCCGGAACCCGTCCGGTACCGCAGCCGGCCAAGGGCGAGGTCCTGATCCAGGTCGCCGCAGCTGGCGTCAACCGGCCCGATGTGGTCCAGCGCCAGGGCCTTTATCCCGCGCCCAAGGGTGCCTCCGACATTCCCGGCCTCGAGGTCGCCGGCACCGTGGTGGCGCTTGGCGACGATGCCGGCGGCTGGGCCATAGGCGACGTGGTGACGGCGCTGGTCACCGGCGGCGGCTATGCCGAATACTGCGCGGCGCCGGCGCCCCAGTGCTTGACCGTTGCCAAAGGGCTCTCCATGGTCGAGGCGGCGTCATTGCCCGAAACCTTCTTCACGGTGTGGAGCAACGTGTTCGACCGCGCCGGGCTCAAATCCGGCGAGGGTTTCCTCATCCATGGCGGCACCAGCGGCATCGGCACTACGGCGATCCAACTCGCCAAGGCGTTCGGCGCCCGCATCTTCACCACCGCCGGCAGCGATGAAAAATGCGCCGCATGCCGCAAGCTCGGCGCCGATTACGCCATCAATTACCGAACCCAGGACTTCGTCGAGGTGATCAAGGACGTAACCGGCGGCAAGGGCGTCGATGTCATCCTAGACATGGTCGGCGGGGATTACATCGCCCGCAATCTGCGCGCGGTTGCCGCCGACGGGCGCATCGTCAACATCGCCTATCTCAAGGGCTCCAAGGTCGAGATCAACCTGATGCCGGTGATGCTCAAGCGTCTGACCATGACCGGGTCAACGCTGCGCGCCCGCGATATCGCCTTCAAGGCCGCCATTGCCGAAAACCTCAAACAAAAGGTCTGGCCCCTGATCGAGTCCGGCGAAATCAAGCCGGTGATCCACGCCACCTTGCCCCTCGCCGAGGCCGCCGAGGCCCACCGCCTGATGGAATCGAGCACCCATATCGGCAAGATCGTCCTGGAAGTGTGATAGGCTCCGCCCATGACCATCCGCATCGAGAACCATGACGCCGCGCTCGGCGCCCGGATTGCCGGGGCCGATCTGGCCGGGCCACTCGACCAAGACACCATGGCCGCCATCCGCGAAGCCTGGCACGAGCGGCTGGTGCTGGTCTTCCCAGACCAGAACATCGACGACGATGACTTGATCCGTTTCACGGGGAATTTTGGCGAGCTCGACCCGCCCGGGCCAAACCCCTACGGCGCGTCCTTCCTGCCCGAGCACCCGGAGATCAACGTCATTTCCAACGTCATGGAGGGAGACCAGCCGATCGGCAATCTCGGCGCCGGCGAGGCAATCTGGCACGCCGACATGACCTATACCGACAACCCGCCGGCGGGCGCGGTGCTGATGGCGCTGGAGATCCCCAAGGGCGAAGGCAATACCTACTTCGCCAATATGTACGCGGCTTTTGATGGGCTCGACCATGATCTCAAATCGCTGATCACGGGCAAGGCTTGCGTCCACGACGCCACCTACAATTCCGCCGGCATGATGCGCAAGGGCTACCAGGAGGTGACCGACCCGCGCCAGGCCCCGGGCGCGCGCCATCCGCTGGTGATCCGCCATCCGGCGACGGGAAGGCCGGCGCTGTTCCTGGGCCGGCGGCGCAACGCCTATATCGAGGGTTATGAACTTGGCGAGAGCGAAGACCTGCTTGACCGGCTCTGGGCCCATGCCTGCCAAGACCGCTTCGCGCTCACCCATGTGTGGGCCGAAGGCGATGTCCTGATGTGGGACAATCTGGCGGTCCTGCATCGCCGCGATGCTTTTGATGCGGCCGCGCGCCGTATCCTCCACCGCGCCCAGATCAAGGGCGTGGGCGCCCCCGCCGCAGCCTGAACCATTTGATGACCGTCACGGAGATCACCCTTCATCGCGTCAAACTGCCGCTGGCGGTGCCCTACCGGGTGTCCTACCGGGTTTATGAGGATTTCGAGCCCATCATCGTCGAGGCCCGTGACGCAGACGGCCGCACCGGGTGGGGCGAAGGCCATATCTCGCCAGGCTATTCCGATGAAACCGTGGATGGCGGCTGGCAATTCTGCCGCGAGATGGCCGAGCGCATGGTGAACCAGGACACCGCCGCCGCCAAGACCATAGCCAAGACCGGGCTTGCGACAAATCCGGTGGCGGCGACGGCCCTGATCACGGCGCTGGAAATGCTCGAGGGCTCACCGCTTCTGGACATTTCAGGCCCGGCGCGGCTCGACATCCTGACGCCGTTCCATGCCACCGAGGCCCAAGCCATAGAGGACGAGACCGAAGAGCTTTTGGCCCAGGGTTACCGCACCTTCAAGGTCAAGGTCGGCACCGATGTGGACCGCGATCTCGCGCGCGTCGCTCAGGTCCAGACCGCCCTGGGGGGCCGCGCAACCATTCGTCTCGACGCCAATCGCGGTTTTTCCGCCGCCGATGGGGTGCGCTTCGCCGCCGGGCTCGATGCGGACGGCATCGAACTGTTCGAACAACCCTGCGGCGCCAAGGACTGGGCCGCCAATGCCGAGGTCGCGGCGGCCTCCCCGGTGCCGGTGATGCTCGATGAATCGATCTACGGCATGGACGACATCGACCGCGCCGGGGGCACCTGCGGCGTCGGCTATGTCAAGCTCAAGCTCAAGAAGCTGGGCAGCATCGAGGGCCTGCGGGCGGGGCTGGAGCGCATCCGCGAACTGGCGATGGAGCCGGTCCTGGGCGATGGCGTCGCCGCCGATATCGGCTGCTGGATGGAGGCCTGCGTGGCGCGCGAGACCATCACCAATGCCGGAGAATTCAACGGCTTCCTGAAACCGACGGTGGCGTTGTTCACGCACCCGATGGCGGTCACCGCCGGGACCCTTGAGCTTGCCGCCGGTTTTGTGCCCGAGATCGACCGCGCTGCCCTGGCGCGCACCCGCCTGGGCTTTGAGCGCTTCGCGCCCAGGCGCGCCGGAGCGAGGACAGCGCCGGCCTGATCCTGATGTCAGAGCTCGCCCGGCACCCCTCCCCAGCGCCCCGGCCGCGGGCGACCCTTGCCACCTGCGGCGCCACCCATATCCTTCACGACGGCTACAGCAATCTCCTCTATCTGCTGCTGCCGATCTGGGCCCAGGAGTTCCAACTCTCCCTTTTCCAGGTCGGTCTGTTGAAGGCCGCCTATTCCGGGGCCATGGGGTTGTTCCAGCTTCCCGCTGGCTTGCTTGCCGAACGGGTTGGCGAACGCATCCTTCTTGGCATTGGCACGGCCCTGGTTGGGCTCGGCTTTCTCGCCCTCGGATTCGCCAGTGGCTTTGCCGCTTTGGTGGCATTGCTGGCCGTTGCCGGCTTCGGCTCCTGCGTCCAGCACCCATTGTCCTCGGCCTTGGTCTCAAGAGCCTATGAAAGCGGAAAACGCCGTGCCGCGCTTGGCATTTACAATTTTTCGGGCGACCTCGGCAAGATCGCGCTGCCGGGTCTGGTGGGACTTGCCCTGGCCGCGATAACCTGGCGCCAGGCGGCATGGGCCTGCGGCATTCTCGGTCTGGTTTCCGCCTTGTCCATCATCTTGGTGCTGCAACGCCTTGATCTTGGCCGCCGCCCGACGGCGGAAGACGCCGCAAACATGGCGGCAACATCGGGATGGGGCATCCGCGATAAGGCGGGTTTCCGTGCCATCACCATGATCGGCATCATCGACAACGGCGCCCGCGCCGCCGTCCTTACCTTCCTTCCCTTCCTGCTGGTCGGCAAAGGCGCCTCGGTGCAGACGGTCGGGCTTGCGCTGTCGCTGATCTTCGCCGGCGGCGCATTTGGCAAGTTCCTTTGCGGTGTTCTCGCCGAACGGCTTGGCATCGTCCGCACCATCATCGTCACCGAACTTCTCACCGCCGCCGCCATCGGCGTCATCCTGGTGAGCCCGGTGATCACGACAATGATCCTGCTTCCGGTTCTCGGCGTGGCGCTGAACGGCACCTCGTCGGTGCTCTACGGCTCCGTCGCGGACCTGGTTGAATCCGAACGCCTTGCCCGTGCCTTCGGCCTGTTCTACAGCTTCGGCATCGGCGCCAGCGCGGTGTCACCGGCCTTGTACGGCATTCTCAGTGACGCCAGCTCGGTATCCATGACCCTTGCCGTCATCGCCGCCATGGTGCTGACGACGATCCCCTTGACCCGTTTCCTCCGGCTTTAGACCACTCAACGATCTCCCGGGTACGGACCCTAGCGCGGGAATGTGCGGAACCGCGCGGTGCCGTCGCGGGCGATCTGCTCCATGAGGCCGAGTTCCCAGTCGAGATAGGCGGTCATGGCCGCCTCGGCGCCGGCTGATCTCTCATAGGGACGCCAGAAGGCGTCATCGGTCTTATCGGCAAGGTTTGTCAGGCCATCTTGCAACGCATAGCCCGCCCCGCGCCACGCCTGGGTGCCACCATCGAGCACCTTGACCGCCGCCGTGGTCAGCCCTTGCACATCGGCGGCGGCCAGCCGTGCCAGGGTGCCGTTGTCGGACGTCAGCACCAGCATGCACGCGTCTGGGATGTTCGCGAAACTGTCGCCAAGGCGCGCGCGGATGGCAAACCAGGCGCCGGGGATATGGCCGGCGCCATAGTCCAGGCTGCGGGCGAAATCGATGACGACAACGCCGTCTTGTTCCGCCACCGCGCGGAGCTCCTGGGGCGTGATGGTGGCGGCATCGGTGTCACCTTGGCCCGGGATGAGGGGGTGATGGGGGCCGGTTTCGAGGCCATCCCCGTCTCCGATGCCCGGTTCCAACACATGAATATCGTCGAAACCCATCTGCACCAGCCACGACGCGGTGACCATGGCCCGCACCCCGGTGTCGTCGACAAGAACGATGCGGGCGCCACGTACGGCGATGAAGGCCTCGGTCCGTTGCACCAGTTGCACCCCCTGGGCGGGGACGGCGCCGGGGAGATGGCCGGCCTCGAACTCGTCGGGCCCACGCACGTCGAAGACATAGAGGGTGCGGCGGTCACATTCGGCGCGCCATTGCGCCAATGTGGCGCGGTCTATGGCCTTGACGCCGAAACGTGCCGCCATGTCCCTGGCCCGCGCCCGGGCGATGATGAGGCCTTCGTCGGACACCGCCGGCGGAGGCCGGTCCTGGCCGTGTTCGAGTTCATATCCCGTGAGGTGCCAGCCCATGGTGCCGTTCTCAAGGGCTGAGACCTGGTTGGACACCCCTGAATTGATCAGGGTCTGGGCGCCGATGATGCTGCGGGTGCGCCCGGCGCAATTGACCACGATGCGGGTCTCGGGCGATGGCGCCAAGTCCTGGATGCGGTAGGCGAGCTCGGCGCCGGGGCAATCGATGGCGCCGGGGATGTTCATCCTGTTGAATTCATTCATCGGCCGGGCATCGAGGATGATGAGGTCCTCGCCGGCATCGAGCCTCCGTTTCAGCTCCGCCGCGGCGATATGGGGCGTGCCGCACTCCTCTTCGATGAATTCACCGAAGGCCTTGCTCGGTACATTGAGCCCGCTAAAGAGCTCAAACCCCGCTTGGGCCCAGGCCTGAACGCCGCCCTCGAGGATCTTGACGTCATCGTAACCGAAGGATTCGAGCCTGGCCGCCGCCCGCGGAGCGAGCCCGTCACCGTCGTCGCAAAGGACAAGGGAGGCGCTGAGGCGCGGCACCAGGTCGCGGATCAAGAGCTCCAACCGGCTCAAGGGCACGTTCGATGCCCACAACATATGGCCATTGGCGAACACGCCCTCTTCGCGCACATCGAGGACGGCAAGCTCGCCCGGCGCGCCAAGCCACGCCATGAGGTCATGGACCGGGATCGGAATATTGCGGCTATTCATGGCCCCTGAATTTACAGCACCGGCGAGGCATTGCCACACGAGAATGTGATTGGGTGGGCTGTTAGCGCAAATCTGGCCGAGACCAAGACGCCCCGGTCAGGACATGTATCTCAATTGGATTGGCGCTGCAGCAGTGAAGCCACAGACCTGGTTCTTTCGGCAGGGAAGGTAATGGTCACCGTGGTGCCGGTTCCGACATCGCTTTCCACATCCATGGTGGCGCCGTGGATATCGGCGAAGGACTTCACCAGCGGCAACCCCAATCCCGATCCTTCGTATTTGCGGCTTAGGGTATTGTCGGCTTGACGGAAGGGTTCCATCACCTTCGGGATATCTTCGGGCGCAATGCCGATACCAGTGTCGGTCACGCTGAGAACGCAGGCGCCGGTGTAATCATCAAAAGTGGCCTTTAGGGCTATCCGGCCGCCGTCGGGCGTGAACTTCAC
>JAZFWG010000280.1:0-5817 GCA_036448135.1 Alphaproteobacteria bacterium | reverse complement strand
GCATCGACCCGGGCGAGCAGGCGCACCAGATCGTCCTCGATGCCGCCGCCGGGGCGCTCGGCTTTGAAGACGGCGGCAATCAGATCATGGGCCACCCCCGCCTCCCGCAGATGCACCTTGAGCCGGTCGGCAAAGAAATCAAGCAGGTCGCGGGTCGGCACCGCGGCGCCGAGCGCGGCCCGTGAGCCGTCATAGAGGCCATGGGACTTGTCGAACATTTCGGCCAAGGGCAGGCGGAGTGCGTTCTCGACGATGAGGCGGATGACCCCCAACGCCGCGCGGCGCAGCGCGAAGGGATCCCGCGAGCCGGTCGGGGTCTCATCGATGGCGAAGAAGCCCACCAGGCTGTCGATCTTGTCGGCAAGCGCCACCGCCACCGAAACCGGTGCGGTCGGGCAGGCATCATTGGGCCCGGCGGGGGCGTAATGATCGGCAATGGCGTCGGCGACATCGGCGCCCTCGCCCTCGCCCAGGGCGTAATAGCGCCCCATGACACCCTGGAGTTCCGGGAACTCGCCCACCATTCCAGTGACGAGATCGGCCTTGGCCAGCATCGCCGCGCTGCGCACCCGGTCCTTCCCGGCGCCGGGGATGAACGGCGCGAGAGACGCCGCCAGGGCCTCGACGCGGCTAATCTTCTCGGCCAGGGTGCCGAGTTTGGCGTGAAAGACGATGGCGCCCAGTTCCGGCACACGGCTTTCCAGGCTGCGCTTGCGGTCCTGATCCCAGAAGAACCGGGCATCGGCCAGGCGCGCCCGCAACACCCGCTCATTGCCGGCGACCACCGCCTTGCCGCCATCGTCGACGGTGATGTTGGAGACCACGATGAAGTGTGGCGCCATGGTGCCGTCGGCATGTTCCAAGGCGAAATACTTCTGGTGCGACCGCATGGCGGTGATCAGCACCTCGGACGGCAGCTCCATGAATTCCTTGCCGATGGCGCCCATCAGCACCACCGGCCATTCGACCAGGCCGGCGACCTCGTCAACCAGGCCGGGGTCATCACGCAGCCGAAGCCCCGCCGCCTCAGCCAAGGCGGTGGCGCCGTCGGTGATCTTGCCGCGCCGGCCGCCCGCATCGATGAGGACATAGGCCGCCTTCAATTTCTTTTGGTAATCGGCGAAATCCTTGACCTTGATCGGCCCCGGCGCCATGAAGCGGTGGCCATGGGTGGTGTTGGTGGCGGCACAAGGGCCGAATGCCACATCCACCACCTTGGCTGCGAACAGGCACAGGATTCCGTGCAAGGGCCGCACCCAGCGCACGCTGTGGTCGCCCCAACGCATGGATTTTGGCCAGGAGAGTTGGCCGATGGCCTCGGCCACGATCCCGGCCAGAACCTGGGCGGTGTCCACGCCCTTCTTCTCGATCACCGCGAAATAGAAGGTCTTGCCCTTGATCTCGCGCTGTTCGCACTGATCCGGGGTTAGCCCGACCGACTTCAGGAAGCCATTCACCGCCTTCTCCGGCGCGTCGGTGCGGGGACCACGGCGTTCCTCGCGGACATCGGGCTGCTTCGAAGGCAGACCGTCGACCACCAGGGTAAGGCGGCGCGGGGTGACGTAAGCCTTGGCGCTTTCGAAGTCGAGGCCGGCGTCCTTGAGCGCCGCCGTCACCAGGCGCTTGAGGTCGTCCGCCGCGCGGGACTGCATGCGCGCGGGGATTTCCTCGGACAGCAGTTCGAGCAAAAACTCAGCCATCCGCGTCCGCGTCATCGAAGGCGATCCAGGCCTCGCAGCAGCCCATCGCCAATTTGCGCACCCGGGCGATGTAGGCGGCGCGTTCGGTCACCGAGATCACGCCTCGGGCATCGAGTAGGTTGAAGAGATGGCTGGCCTTGATGCATTGGTCATAGGCGGGCAACACCAGGCCTTCGCCGAGAAGTTGGGCGCAGGCGGCCTCGGCATCGGCGAACTGGCGGCCGAGCGCGGTGGTGTCGGCATATTCGAAATTGTAGGCCGAGAATTCGCGCTCGGCGCGGAGGAAGACGTCGCCGTAGCTGACCTTGCCCTCGCCGTCGGCGCCGTTCCAATCCAGGTCATAGACGTTCTCGACACCCTGGACATACATGGCGAGGCGCTCGAGCCCGTAGGTGAGCTCGACCGGCACCGGGGCGCAATCGATGCCGCCGATACGCTGGAAATAGGTGAACTGGGTCACCTCCATGCCGTCGCACCACACCTCCCAGCCCAGGCCCGAGGCGCCCAGCGTCGGGCTTTCCCAATCGTCCTCGACGAAACGGATGTCGTGCTGGTCACCCGTGATGCCCAGCACCTCGAGGCTTTCGAGATAGACCTCCTGGACATCGGCGGGCGACGGCTTGAGCACCACCTGGAACTGGTAATAGTGCTGCAGCCGGTTGGGATTGTCGCCATAGCGGCCGTCGGTGGGCCGCCGCGACGGCTGCACATAGGCGCAGCGCCAGGGTTTGGGCCCCAATGAGCGCAACAGGGTCGCCGGGTGGAAGGTGCCGGCGCCCATTTCCATGTCATAGGGCTGCAGGATGACGCAGCCCTGGCCGGCCCAGAACGCCTGCAGCGCCAGGATAAGGTCCTGGAAACTGGTAGGGGTTTCGCTGGTGGGGGTTTTGGCCATGGCCGGTTCGATATCAATATGGATCAATAGGGGCAGTCGTCGCGGTCACAGCGCTTGGCAGCGGCGGGATCGCCATAGGTGCCGCACACCGGGCATTGGATCAGGGATTGGGCGTCGGGCTCGCCACCGCTCTCGGCATCGTCGCTTTCCAGGGCGCGCTTGGCCCCGGCGGCGAGGCGGCAGATATGCTTGTATCCGTACCAGATCGCGATAATGACGGCGATGGTGAACAGAAGCTTGAAAATGCTGAATCCGAACATAGCCGTGTTTTAGTGGCGCGGCCCCATCGCGGTCAAGGAATGTGGTGGTGGGGCCCGGCGCGACGGTTGATCTTACAGTCCAAAACGAGCCCAAAGTGCGCGTTCTTCGAGCGCGGCGATGATGCCCCCCGCGAGGTCGGCGCCAAGCCCGCCACCCATCGGGGCCCCGGCGAGGGACGCCAATCCCGGTTCCGAGCCCTTGACGAGGCCGAGCCGTCGGCGCCAGCCGCGCTGTGGTAACACCGGTTTGAGGCGCACCTCGTCACCAAAACGGGCCCGCATCACCGAGCGCAAATCGCCGATGCCATCGATGAGGCCAAGTTCGAGGGCCCGGCTGCCGCTCCAGAAGGCGCCGCTGAAAAGCTCCGCCTCGGGCGCCTTGACCTTGCCTTCGCGGCGAGTTCGCACAATGGTCTTGAAGGCTTCATGGACATCGCCCTGAAGCTCGTGAATGCGGGCGACGTCTTCGGGGTCCTCCGGTTTGAAAGGATCGAGGATCGCCTTCTTGTCGCCGGCGGTATAGATACGCCGCTCTATTCCAAGCCGGCCCATCGCCTCGTGAAACCCGAAACCGCTGAATTTGACCCCGATGGAGCCCACGATCGAGGAGTCGTCGGCGAAAATCTCGTCGCCGGCCAGCGCCAGCCAGTAGCCTCCAGAAGCGGCGATATCCTCGGCGAATGCATAGACCGGGACTCCTTTCTCCTCTGCCAAAGCGCGTATGCGTCCGTAGATCAAGGCCGACTGCACCGGCGATCCCCCCGGCGAGTTGATGGAAAGCGCCACGGCTTCAAGGTCGCGAAGGTCAAAGGCGCGCTCGATGGCACTGGCGAGGTCGGCAAGGGTAAGGCCGATGTGCAATGGCCCGAACCTGCCAATGGCCCCGTAAAGGCGGATTACCCCCACCACCGGCGGTGGATGGCGGAAGCGCCTGAAAGGCAGGAGCCGCAAAAGAGATCGTAAAGTCATGGCCCACCCCGATTAACTGTCTTCACGGTTCGCCGAGGTCCCCGAGTGCCCATTGCCCGGGGCAACGGCGGAGTCCCAACTACAGATTTACCGCCGCCGCGTCACGGAGCACCGCGTCCGCCGCCGGGGTGAAGGCACCGTCTTCTGTGTGCAGCACCAGGCCCGGCGTCAGGCGCATGGGGCTTGAGGCGCCTTTGACCGCTCGCACCAGCACCCTTTTCGCCGGTGTCCCCTTGGCATCGGGCCATAACGGATAGACCACGACACCGCCGGCCACACCCTTGAATCCCGCCAGCACGTCATCGAGACGGTCGGCGCGGTGGATGATGGTGACGGTGCCCTTGTGGCGCACCATGGCGAGACAAAAGTGCAGCCAGTCACCAAGGCCGGCGCCCGAGGCGCCATCGGCGGTGGCCGCGGCCTCGACATTGGCGGCGGCCTTGGCGGGGTTGGGGGAGGCCCGCACCCGGGCCGCCTCGAGATAGGGCGGATTGGCCATGGCATGGTGAAACGAGCTCGGAGCGAGGCGCATCGGCGGGCGGTCGAGCGAGCCCACCATGATGTCGACCCGCCCGGTGAGGTTGTTGAGCGAGACGTTCTCGCCGGCGAGACGCACCAGATCGGTCTGGGGCTCGATGCCGCTGATCCGGCATCCTCGCACCCGCCGGGCCAGGCACAAGGACGCGGCGCCGATGCCAGAGCCGACATCGACGACCATTTCGCCGTCCCCGGCGGGAACGGCAGCGGCCAGGAATACCGTATCGATGGCCACCCGGTAGCCATGGCGGGGCTGGCGCAGGCGCACCTGCCCGCCGAGGATGGCGTCCTCGGTGAACTCGGTGGAGGCGTCCGCGCGACCCCCGGGATGGGACGCCGGCTCAGCCATCGGACCCACCCGATATCTCGCCGGCATCTTCGAGGATGCGCCGGGCGCGCAGATAATCGTCATTGTCCACCATCAAACGCCGGCGAATGGCGCTGGCGCTGCCTTCGAGAACCGACATATGGGTGTCGAGAATCACGGCCTCGATCTCGGCGTCGGCGAGCAACGCCGTCAGCCAGGAAATCCGTACCGGGTTGTTGGTCCTGAGCAGTTCCTTCATGGCGTTGATCATACCCCATAGACCGGCCACAGCCCATGGTATGGATGGGGCATGGATGGGGCATGGATGCGGCCTTGACCCGGTCCAAGACCCGCTTATATGTTCGAACATACACATGACCGCGTCAGATGGCCGGTCACCGCATATCAACGAGGCATCCGGGAGGGCGTAGGCCAGTGGCCGTCATCGTTGATCTAGAGCGAGACCGCGGCAAAGCGCCGGGGCCGTCTCTCGATCCTCTGCACAGACTTGTTGCCGATGACCTCAAACGGGTCAACGAGCTGATCCTGCGGCGCATGGATTCGCCGGTGGCGCTGATCCCCCAACTCGCGGGTTACATCATCGCCGCTGGCGGCAAGCGGCTGCGCCCGATGCTGGTGCTGGCGTCGGCGCGGTTGTGCGGCTACCGCGGCAGCCGTCACGTCGCCCTGGCGACTTGCGTTGAATTCATCCACACGGCGACGCTGCTGCATGATGATGTGGTCGACAACAGCGATCTCCGGCGCGGCCTTGCCACCGCCAACAATGTGTGGGGCAACAAGGCCAGCGTGCTGGTCGGCGATTTCCTGTTCAGCCGTTCTTTCCAACTCATGGTCGAGGACGGTTCCCTCGATGTCCTCGCCATCCTGTCGAATGCTTCCGCCGTGATCGCCGAAGGCGAGATCATGCAGCTTTCCGCCGTCAACGACACCGAGACCTCGGAAGCTGCCTATCTCAAGATCATCGATGCCAAGACAGCGGAGTTGTTCACCGCCGCCTGCCGTCTCGGCGCCGTCATCGCCAACCGGCCCAAGATCGAGGAAGAAGCGCTCGAAAGTTTCGGCCACAATCTGGGCATCGCCTTCCAGCTCGTCGATGACGTGCTCGACTATGCCGCCACCTCCACCACC
>JAZFWG010000279.1:0-2669 GCA_036448135.1 Alphaproteobacteria bacterium | reverse complement strand
ACCGGGCGATACAATGAAGCCGCCAGGTTCAAGACCCGCGCGGCCCTGATCCGTTCGCGCAACCCGCGCTAGGACCCTCCCGCTTAGCTCTCTTCTTCGCCGTCGCCGTCTTTGAGATAGTCGTCGGTGGTGCGCGTCAATGGGCGCGGCGCCCCGCTGAGGGGCGCGGGCTGGTCGAACTGGGCGACGATACGGCAATCGGCGCACATGCGCAGCTGGTCGATGGTGTTGCCGTCGCCCGAGAACATGGGATGGTCCTTGAGGCGCGCAATCGTCGCCTCAATCGATGAGCGCCCGCCGAAGGGCTCGCCGCAGGAGATGCACTCGAACGGCTCTTCCTCTTTGACCAGGATCTCGCGCTTGGCGTCTTCGCCGAAGTTGAACCGCGCCTCCAGGCTCATCACCGATTCCGGACAGGTGTTGCGGCAAAGCCCGCACTGGATGCAGGCCTGTTCGTTGAAGCTCAGCATCGGCTTGTCCGGATTGTCGGTCAGCGCCCCGGTGGGGCACGCGCCGACGCAGGCAAGGCACAGGGTGCAGCCATCGGTATCGATATTGACGGTGCCGAACGGCGACTCCGCCGGCAGGGCGATGATCTCCTGGGGCTCGGGCGCGGTATCATGGAGATGGCCGAGTGCCATGGTCATGACGCTGCGCTTGCCGCCGAGGGCGAGGAAATCCGACGGCGCGATCGGTGCCAAAACCTCCAGTCCATAAAGCTGATCCGCCACCGCGTCGGGGTCGGTGGCATCGATGATGGCGGCGCGCCCGGTGGCATGGCCAAGGCCTGAAAGCGCGGTGTCCAGCATATCCATCTGGTCCTGGAGGGCATCGGCCTCGCCGCGGCGGCCCGGCGGCACCAGGACCAGGACGCGTTCGGCGCCATAGGCGATGGCGGCGGCGAGGAAATCGAGGCCCACCAGGGTCGCCTCATTGACCACGAAGGGCACCACCCGGGCCGGCAGGCCACGGCCGAAGCGGGCCATCATGCCGATCAACTCATTGCCGTAACGGTCATCATGGACCAAAAGCACCGCATCATTGCCGCCGGCCTCGCGGTAGCTTCGCAACAGGGTGCGAAGGCGTGTGAACATGGCGTCATAGGGCGGCAGGGCGTAGGTCACGGCACCGGTCGGGCACACGCTGGCGCAGCCGCCGCAGCCACCGCAGATATGGGGATCGATGGCGACGTAGTCGCCCGCCGGGGTGATCGCCGATGCCGGACATGTGTCGATACAGCGGTTGCAGCCGAGGACGCCGCTACGGGAATGGGCGCAGATATTTTTGTCGTAGACCACATAGCGCGGCTTTTCGAATTCCCCCACCAGATCGACGATATCGAACAATGCGCGCGCCACCGCCGCCGGGTCGCCGGCATCGACCTTGAAATAGCCGTCGCGCTTTTCCGGCGCCGGGAACAGCGCCGCCGACCGGGTGAGATCGAGGATGATATCGAACTCGAGGGCGACACCGTTGCGCGCACCCTCGAATTCGAGGCTCCGGCGCGACGACGGCTTGGGCGCGGCGTAATCGTCCACCGTCACCCGGAAGTCCCCGAGATGGCCCGAGGCCGCGGCCACGGTGCCCTTGAACAGGGCCATGGTGGTGATGGCGGGCGGCATCAGATCGGCGGGGCGCGACAGCAACACCGAGGCGTCGAGGTGATCGGCCAGCCGGCGTGCGGCATCGATGGCGGTCTCGTCATGGCCCAACACCAGCACCCGGCCCTCGGATTTAAGGGTAATGGTACCGGCGGGCGGCACGTCCAGGGAGGCTTCCGCGATCAGGGCGGCGATCTTGGGCAGCGCCGCCGCGCCGTCATCGGACCAGCCGGCGCGCTCGCGAATGTTGGTGAAGGCGGCCTCGGTCTCGGGATGGGCTTGATCCAGGGTTTCGGTGAACAGCGGCGCTTCCTGGGTACAGCACACCAGTAGGGGTTCGCCGCCGGAAGCCGCCGCCTCGAAATTGGCGATCTCGGCCCGGCATAGCTGGTGGTGGACCGGCAGATCCGCGCCCAAGGCCTTGCCCAGCGCCTTGGCATCCAGCGCCATGGTGCCTTCGCAGTTGCAGATCAGGATTTTCTTCTGCCCAGATGCCATCCCGCTTCACCCTGAATTTGTCTCCACCGCCCCGCAGCACACAATGGGGAGCGACCGCTTGTCCCGCTCGAGACTTTTTCCAACTATAGGGTGCCCCGGCGCCGGGTGCCATGGGAATGTGGATTTCGCTTATCGCCGCCGCGAGACCGAGGGCTACCGCCTCAACCTCTCCAAAGAGCCGCCGGTGGACTATGCGGTGCTGCGCTACGACGACGCGCCCCACGGCATCGAGCCCTTCATGGCCACGGTGTGCCCCTATGAGGCCCAGATCCTGCTCGTCGGCGATGAGACACCGGGCCCAATTTGAACAACGTTTCGTCATCGCAATCTTAACCGCCTTAACCATAAGGTTATTGCGGTTTTTCATGGCAAACTTATATTTGACTATCACCCGTGAATTGCCCACTCTGGGCGTATTGAAAGTTTCCTAATCAGAAGTCCCACCGATTAAGAGTGGGGTAAGGGGACCGGGAGTGCTGATCGAAACTAGCGGCGTCAGTGGCGACGTCCGGGGGTTCACAATCGCCCCCGAAGATACTTTGCGCGCCAACACTTACATGTTGCTGGCGT
>JAZFWG010000278.1:0-2034 GCA_036448135.1 Alphaproteobacteria bacterium | reverse complement strand
GATCAGTGGATGATTGCCGCCTTCCACCGCCTCGACCGGCTGAGCGATTTCCCCGAAATGCAGTTTTTCACCGGTCGCGAGGATGGCGTCGATGGCGCGGACGTTATCCCGCATCAAACCGTATCTGATGGATCGCGACCCGCAGCTGTTATTGCCTGCCATGCCACCGATGGTGGCCCGGCTCGACGTCGAGGGATCGACCGGAAACATCAAGCCCCGCGGCCTGAGAAAGGCGTTCAGCTGATCGAGAACCAGGCCCGGCTGGACGGTCGCGCGGCGCTCACTCTCGCTAAAATCCACGATCGTGTTCAAGTGCTTGCTGACATCGACCACCAACGCTTCGCCCACGGTCTGGCCGCATTGAGACGTGCCGCCGCCGCGCGGCAGGACCGGAATCCGTTCCTCGGCGGCAATCTGGATGACGCGGATCACGTCCTCCTCCGACCGCGGCACGACGACACCGATGGGCTCGATCTGATAGATCGAGGCGTCGGTGCTGTAGCGGCCCCGGCTGAAGGCATCGAACAGGACCGTGCCCTCGATCTCCCGGCTCAGGCGCTTGGCAAGGCTTGAATCGCCGATGCGCGAGGCCGCCCGCGATGTGGGCCGCCGTGATGGGGTGCCTTCAGGTGATGCTGTCATGGAACGGGTTTCGTCAAACCGGTCTCGGGACATGCTCCAATACCTGGCCAGGGCCGAAAATGTCCCATTTCCTCTCGGGTGTAGAGTTTATAGCACCCACCGCGCGGCGGGTAAGCCCATCAATTCTTGGGCCTTCACCGATGCCCGTCTCTCTTGCAACTTGCAAGCTGTTATTATTTGCGGGAAACTATCACCCATATGCGCAAACGCGGCGCCATGGCATCCCTGGCCAGCTCGGGAGCATGACCGCGCGCTTGCGGCGCACCCGACGAGGCGCGAAGGACACGAAGGAGACACCAATGTCGTTCCAGAGTGGCCGCCATTTCTTGCAGATCCCGGGCCCGACCAATGTGCCTGACCGAATCCTCAGGGCCATCGACCAACCGACCATCGACCACCGGGGCCCGGATTTCAAGGACATGGTGCGGGAGGTTCTGGACGGGCTGAAATTGGTTTTCAAGACCTCCGGTCAGGTGGTGGTCTACCCCGCATCGGGCACCGGGGCATGGGAAGCCGCGTTGGTCAATACCCTGTCGCCGGGCGATAGGGTGCTGATGTACGAAACCGGGCATTTTGCCACGGTTTGGCGCGCCCTTGCCGAGAGGCTGGGTCTGGTGGTCGACTTCCTCCCCGGCGATTGGCGCCGCGGCGCCGACGCGGATGCAATTGGCGCGAAGCTAGAGGATGACAAGGACCATCGGATCAAAGCGGTTTGCGTGGTTCACAACGAGACCTCCACCGGCATAGCCTCTCAAATCGCGGACATCCGCCGAGCGATCGATGCCATCCGCCACCCTGCATTGTTCATGGTGGATACGATTTCTTCGCTTGCCTCCATGGATTATCGCCATGACCAATGGGGGGTGGACGTCACCGTCGGCTGTTCCCAGAAGGGCTTGATGCTGCCGCCCGGACTATCCTTCAATGCGATCAGCGAAAAGGCGTTGGCGGTCTCCAAGTCAGCCGTTAGCACCATGTCCTACTGGTCGTGGAATGAAATTTTGAAGGCCAATGAAACCGGAATCTTTCCCTACACGCCGGCCACCAATCTTTTGTACGGGCTCCGCGAGTCCCTCCGGATGCTGGATGAAGAGGGCCTGGACAATGTTTTTATGCGCCATGCCCGCCACGGCGCAGCGACACGCCATGCCGTCGGCGCATGGGGCCTGGATATCTGTCCGCGGGACGACCGGGAATATAGCAACTCCCTGACCGCCGTCCTGATGCCCAAGGGCCATGACGCCGACGCCTTCCGTGAGGTCGTCCTCGAGAATTACAACATGTCCCTTGGCAACGGGCTCGGAAAGGTGGCGGGCCGGGTATTCCGCATCGGCCACCTTGGCGCATTCAACGACCTCATGTTGTTCGGAACCCTTGCAGGAGTCGAGATGG
>JAZFWG010000277.1:0-4704 GCA_036448135.1 Alphaproteobacteria bacterium | reverse complement strand
CCCTTGATTCTCGCGCCAAGGCGCAGTTCATTGGGCGGATCATGTTGAAAGCCCGCATCATTCCCTGCCTCGACGTCAAGGACGGCCGTGTCGTCAAGGGGGTGAACTTCGTCGATCTGATCGATGCCGGCGATCCGGTGGAGCAAGCCCGCATCTATGACGATGCCGGCGCCGATGAGCTGTGTTTCCTCGATATCACAGCTTCTCATGAGAACCGCGACACCTTGTATGACGTGGTCCAACGCACCGCCGAACAATGTTTCATGCCGCTCACCGTCGGCGGTGGCGTGCGCAGCGTCGAGGATATCCGCGCGTTGCTGCTGGCAGGGGCCGACAAGGTCTCCATCAACACCGCCGCGGTGGCGCACCCTGAATTCGTTGGCGAGGCGGCGATCAAGTTCGGCAGCCAGTGCATCGTCGTCGCCATCGACGCCAAATCCACCGCCCCGGGCAAGTGGGAGATCTTCACCCATGGCGGCCGCAATGCCACCGGCCTTGATGCGGTGGAATGGGCTGAGCGCATGGCCGGCTTTGGCGCCGGCGAGATCCTGCTGACCTCGATGGACCGGGACGGCACCAAGGAAGGGTTCGACATCGCGTTGACCGCCGCCGTCGCCGATGCGGTGACCGTGCCGGTGATAGCCTCAGGCGGCGTCGGCACCCTGGATCATCTGGTCGAAGGGGTGCGTGACGGCCACGCCACGGCGGTGCTGGCGGCGTCAATCTTCCATTTCGGCACTTACACCATCGCCGAGGCCAAGGCCCATTTGCGTGATGCGGAACTTGCGGTGCGTATCGAGCCGCCGCTTGAGAATTGACAGCAGGCTGACAGGCACGGACAAATCTGTTAGGCAGGGCAGCGAACCCACTTAAGATATTTCTCAGAGGTTTCCATGCCGCAAGACGGCAACGGCGATAACGACAGCCCCGACCGCGACCAGGCGGTCGAGGTGCTGGCGCGCTTGTTCGCCGTCATCGAGAGCCGCCGCGGCGGCGACCCCGACGCGTCTTATACCGCCAAGCTGCTGGCGGGCGGGCCTCGCGCGATTGCGCGCAAGCTCGGCGAGGAGGCGCTGGAGACCATGATCGAAGGCCTCGAGGGCGACCGCGACAAGCTGGTCGGTGAAAGCGCCGATCTCATCTATCATCTCTTGGTGCTGTGGGCCGATGCCGGCATCGCGCCCGAGGAGGTGTGGCGCGAACTCGCCCGGCGCGAGGGGATCTCGGGCCTGGCCGAGAAGGCCGCCCGCGACGGCTGATCGGCCCCGTGCCCCAGACCGCCTCCCAGACCGCGCCCCGGACATTGAATCAGGAGCACCGTCATGGCCTATGATCCCGACAACATCTTCGCCAAGGTCCTTAAGCGCGAGATCCCGTGTAATAAGGTCTATGAGGACGATTTCGCCCTGGCCTTTCACGACATCAACCCCCGCGCCCCGGTCCATGTCCTCGTCATCCCCAAGGGCGCCTATGAATCCATGGACGATTTTTCCGCCAAGGCCACCGACGGGGAGATTTCCGGCTTCTTCAAGGCGGTGGGCGCGGTGGCGCGGCAATTGGGGCTGACCGGGCCGGGCTACCGCATTCTCGCCAATAGCGGGGCCGATGGCGGCCAGGAAGTGCCCCATTTCCACGTCCATATCTTCGCCGGCAGGCCCTTGGGGCCGATGCTGGTGGATGCGGGATAACGCTTTCCTAAGGTGTTGGGACCATAACCGGGGGGTTGGCGTCTCCGATAGGGTGCCGGAACCGGATGTGGCAACTGGGCAATGATCGAGATCAAAGACCTTCATAAGTCCTTCGGCAAGGTCACCGCGGTCGACGGGCTCGATCTTTGCGCCGTCGATGGCGAGATCACCGGCCTGATCGGACCCAACGGCGCCGGCAAGACCACCACCTTCCGTATCATCGCCGGGTTGCTGAAGTCCGATCGCGGCTCGGCCCTGGTCGATGGCAAGGATTCGGCAACGGACCGCATCGAGGCCCAGCGCCGTCTTGGCGTGCTTCCCGATGTCCGCGGCCTTTATATGCGGCTCACCGGACGCGAACATGTGCGCTATCACGGCCGCCTCCACGATGCCCGAGGGCCCGAACTCGAGGACCGCATCGACAAGCTGATCGCGTGTCTGGAGATGACGGACTTCGCCGACCGCCGGGCCAGGGGCTATTCCCGCGGTCAGGAGTTGAAGGTGGCGCTCGCCCGTGCCCTGGTGCACGCGCCCCACAATCTGATCCTGGATGAGCCCACCAACGGCCTCGACGTGGTGTCGTCCCGCGCCGTGCGCGCGCTTCTGGGCGAAATGCGCGACGATGGCGCCTGCATCCTCATCGCCAGCCACAACCTGGCCGAGGTTTCGGCGCTGTGCGACCGGCTCTATATCGTCGCCCATGGCCGCATCGTCGTCTCCGGCACCCCGGACGAGCTTCGCGCCCACACCCAAGAGCAGGATTTCGAGGACATGATCGTCACCGCCCTGGCCAAGGGGGCCCTATGACCGAGCTTGCGATCAAGGGCTTCGGCCACCGTCTGTTCAATCTGTTCGATATGACCTGGGTGGTGCTGGTCAAGGAGTTGCGCGATCACATGCGCGACCATCGCAGCCTGATGCTGGCGCTGATCTATCCCATCCTCGGCCCGGTCCTGGTCGGCGTCCTGCTCAACGTCACGTCGACCACCATCAAGGGCAAGCCCGCCGGCGAGCTGACCCTCGCCGCCGTCGGGGTCGACAACACCCCCGGCCTCAAGGCCTATTTCAAAAGGCACAAGGTTACCCTTAAGGCGGCGCCGGCCGACCCGGAAGCCGCCGTGCGCACCGGCGCCGAGCCGGTGATCCTGATCGTGCCGCGCCAGGCCGCGGGCACCGGGCCAGTCAAGGTGCGCCTGCTCATCGATCTCAACCGCATGGCCAACGGCCCCGCCACCCAGACGGTAATGCGTCTCCTCGTCGGTTTCAGCCACGAGGCCACACGCAGGCTTTTGAAGGCCCAGGACATCAACCTCTCCATCCTCCAGCCGTTGCTGGTCGAACAGGTCAATGTCGGGCGCAAACCCAATATCGCCAGGGTGTTCTACAAGATGATCCCGCCCCTGATCATGTTCATGGTCTTTCTCGGCGGCACCTACATGGCCATCGACATGACCGCGGGCGAGCGCGAACGCGGCTCATTGGAGCCGCTGCTCTCCGCCCCGGTGCCGCGCTGGCAGTTGCTGTTCGGCAAGGCCATCGCCGCCTTCGTGTTCACCGCCATCACCCTGGTGGTGAATTACGCCGCCTTCGTCTTGATGTTGCATTGGGCCACCACCAACAATCCTTCCCTGGCGTCACCGCCAGGGGCGCTGACCTTCATCACCATGTATGTCATCACCCTGCCGTTGATGGCGCTGGCCGTGACCATGCAGATCGCCATCGCCGCCGTCAGCCGCTCGATGAAGGAGGCCCAGATCTATCTCGGCCTGCTGCCGGTAATCCCGGCCCTGCCTGGCGTCGCCATGGCGTTCTCACCGCCTGGCGCCCAGGCTTGGATCGCCTCGATCCCGGGCTTCAGCCAGATGATGCTGTTCAACGAGCTATTGTCAGGCAAGGATGTGCAGTTACTCCACGTGGCGCTGTCCTACGCCACCACCGGTGCCGCCGCCTTCGCCTTTTTCTGGTGGTCGACACGCCTGTTCCACCGCGAAAAGACCCTGTTTCTGGGGTAGAGAGGTTAGGCGACGCGATTTGTGAGAAAGGAAAACTTGTCAGAAGCGGCACGTTAACTAAAGAACACACACAATATGGGGTCGAACGGGCCCCTTGCCCCAAAATATAGTTGCGTATGAGGTTCCAGCGTCATACTGCCCGCCTCTATCCAGTGGAACGGTTGTCCCGCTTAGGTCAAAACCGTCCCCGTCAAGAGGGGGGTAGGGTGGCTGGGGGTTGCGCCCCAGCCGGTTGTTACACCACTAATACGCCGGTTCCTCTATACTTAGGCCCCTTCGGGGGCCTTCTTTCTACATGTAGTAACCCTCAAAATGATTCGTCCGTCAATAATTATAAGTGCATTATAAGTTACTTATAAAATACGAGGACGGTGATCATTTGGCTCCACGCGGCCCAAAGCCAAAGAAGGGGGAAACCCATAAATTCCCCATTACCGTGCCAAAACGCCTCTATGAATACCTTGGCGTTCTGGCCGAACAGTCATTCATTGGCAGTTCAGAAACTGAAGTAGCCGAACATATTCTGGTGCGGGAACTCACAAAACTTCTCGAGAATAACTTCCACAAAAAGCCTACCCGCGAGGACTAGCACCTCTCCCCAAAATCAGGGTCTTTTCCTGGACTAGAGGCCAAATCCCCTTACGCCACCCGCAAGCCACGTCCGGGGAAGATGCGGCGGTAGCTCACCGCCTCGGCGATGTGGATGCGATGGACATTTTCGCTTTCATCCAAGTCCGCCAGGGTGCGGGCGACCCGGAGCACCCGGTGATAGCCCCGGGCCGATAGGCGCATCTTCTCCGCCGCCTCGGTCAAAAGCTTGCGGCCGGCGTCGTCGGGCCCGGCGACCTCTTCCAACAAATCGCCGTCGGCCTCGGCGTTGGTGCGGATGACACTGTTACCGGGCCCGCTGCCGCCATTGCGCGATTGATAGCGCCGGCGCTGGCGCTCGCGGGCCGCCGCCACCCTTTGCGCCACCTCGGCCGAGCCTTCCGCCGCCGCCGGCA
>JAZFWG010000276.1:0-3094 GCA_036448135.1 Alphaproteobacteria bacterium | reverse complement strand
TTAGGACGTCGGCCATGGCGTCCGACGCGTATCCCGGCCGGTTTTGGCGTGACCCCAGTTTGACGGGCTTATCAACACTGATCGATTTGGTCTTAGCGGGCTTTTTCATGTTCGCGTTCCATCCGTTGGTTAGCTGTCAATGAGGGATCGGGAGGTCCCCGCCACCAACACCCAGCGCTCGGGGGCGGACAAAGCGACGGCGGCCAAAGGGACGGCGGCATGAGACCGCCGGAGATTTGGCCGTGGAGGGTTCAACAAGCGCTCCCTTGGGTATTCTTCGTTCTATGGCCCGCTCGCGGTGTTGAGATGCGCCAAACCACGCCCAGTCCTTGGCTTTTAGGTAGCACCCCACGCCCCGGCCCGTCAATCGAGCCCGAGTTTGCCAATCACCCTTTAGGGGTGAGATATTTGCTGCCGGGCCGGGCCATATGCGGTTCGAAATCCTCTTGAGCGCCGCGTTATTTCAGATAGAGTCCGAGTGGGTGCGCTGGGCCAAGTCCTTGCCAACGGCTCGCGGGCGCTTGCAAACACGATGACGGCAGATCATGCCGCGATGTAAACAGGGTATGTCGGTAAAAATATGCTTGATGCGGTAGCGGCAATCATCGCCCCCCTGGGGACGGCGTCCCTGCAACTGTTGAACCCGGGCTCATTGATGTATCTGGTGGCCGGCACCTGCATCGGTTTGCTGTTCGGCGCCATACCGGGGCTCGGCGGCACCACGGCGCTGGCGCTGCTGATCCCGCTGACCTTCGGCATGGACAAGGCCGACGCCATCCTGTTGATGGGCGGCTCCATGGCCGCGACATCGACCGGGGGCTCGGTCTCGGCGATCCTGTTGAACACGCCGGGCATCGCGCCCAACGCCGCCACCGTGTTCGACGGCTTCCCCCTGGCCCAACAGGGACGGGCCGGCGAAGCCATCGGCGCCGCGGCGACGGCGTCCGCCACCGGCGGGCTGATCGGTGTCTTCACCCTGCTTGCCGTGATCCCCATCGCCAAGGAGATCGTGCTGCTGTTCTCGCCGCCCGAATTCTTCCTGCTCGCCATCTTCGGCCTCTGCGCCATCGCCGTTTCCACCGGGGACCGGATGTTGCAGGGGTTGATCGCAGCCGTGTTCGGCTTCATCTGCGCCTTCGTCGGTTACGATTACATCTCCGGCGTGGTGCGTTACACCTATGACGTCGATGCCCTGTGGGACGGCATCAAGCTGGTCCCGGCCCTGATCGGCCTGTTCGCGATCTCCCAGATGATCGACCTGGCGGTCAAGGGCGGCACCATCGCCGACGACGCCGTCACGGTGAAGATCCAGCGCATCAGCGTCGGCATCAAGGCGGTGTTCCAGCATTGGTCGACCACCCTGATCGGGTCGGGCATCGGCACCTTCATCGGCGCCGTCCCCGGGGTCGGCGGCACCGTCGCCGGATTCCTGAGCTATTCGACCCAGGTCCAGCGCGACCCCAATGCGGACATCCCTTATGGCAAGGGCAACATCAAGGGCGTGATCGCGCCGGAAGCCGCCAACAACGCCAAGGACGGCGGATCCTTGATTCCGACGCTGGCCTTCGGCATTCCCGGCAGCGCCGAGACCGCGGTGTTCCTGGGCGCCTTGGTGCTGCACGGGATCGAGCCGGGGCCGATGCTGCTGTTCGACCATGAAGACGTGGTCTTCACCCTGGTGCTCAGCCTGACCATCGCCTGCGTGGTGGCGACCCTGATCGTGCTGGCGCTGGCCCGTCCCATGGCCTATCTGACCCTGGTGGATGCCCATATCCTCGCCCCGGTGGTAACCGTGGTGGCGCTGGTGGGGGCCTATGCGCTCCAGGGCGAGTTCGGCGACGTGGTGGTGGCGTTGGCCTTCGCCGTGATCGGCTATCTGATGATCCGTTTCGACTATCCGCGCATCACCTTCACCATCGCCCTGGTGCTGGGGGAGATTACCGAACGCAGCTTCTTCCAGACCATGGGCATCTCGGATGACAACTGGATGATCTTCTTAAACCGCAATATCTCCGTCATCCTGATCATCCTCATCATCCTCAGCCTGGCGATCCCGTCCTTCCGGCTCTGGCTCAAGCGCCGCAACGCGGCAAAGCAGGTGGCGGCATGAACAATCTGTTTGAGCGGCTGGTGTCCCCGGCACATCGCGGCACCATTGCCTTTGCCTTCGCCATCCTCGCCTTCATGTTCTATTTCATCTTTGAAAGCTACGCCTACAAGCCGGCGATCCGCGTGTTCCCGCTGCTGATCGGCTTTTCCGGTGTCGTGCTGTGCATCCTCGACATCTTTTCGAACACCAACACCGCCCTTGGCCGCATCATCAACACCGTGTTCGGCACCGAGCTGGCCAAGCCGGACCACCATGAGCCACCGAAACTCATCAAGGAACTGACGATCTTCGCATGGATGAGTGGCCTGGTCCTTGGCATCTATGTGTTCGGTTTCCTGGTCATGACCATCGTCTTCGTGTTCGCGTGGATGTGGATCCAGGGCGGCCGCACCATCAAGTCCAGCCTCTATACCTCTATCGCCACCTTCGGGTTCATCTATGTGTTGTTCAGTGTGATCCTGCGCTACGAACTGTTCATCGGCGTGGTGTTCGAGTACCTCTTGGACCTATAGCCTCGAGGGGGGATGAGCCATGACGGTCACAACCGTTGAAAGCCTGGAACGATTCATCGAGGACGCCCGGGCGCTGCATGGCCAGGACATGACGCCGGAGGATCTGTGGCACGCCATGGCTCAGCCCTTGAAGCCGCTGTTGGCCGACCCGGCCCTGAAACAGCTATCGGCGGACTGGCCGGTGACGAGCTATGAGAATCTGTTGTTCTACCAGGACCCGGACTATGGTTTCGTCGTCAACGGCCTGATCAAGGCGCCCGGCCAGAAGACCCGTATCCATGACCACGCCCATATCTGGACCCTCTATGGGGTGCTGTTGGGTCATGAGACCGTCTACCATTATGACCGCATCGACGATGGCAGCCGTCCCGATTACGCCGAAATCCAACTCCACGACGAAATCGCGGTGGCGCCGGGTGACTATGACCTGGTGGCGCCTTACGCCATCCACGCCGAGATCAACGGGCCCGGC
>JAZFWG010000275.1:0-2832 GCA_036448135.1 Alphaproteobacteria bacterium | reverse complement strand
GGTGTTCGACGACGTCACCGCCGACGTCACGCTGCCAAAATTCACCCCGGTGGGATAGGTTTTCGTTTCCCCGTCAGCCGCCGGTGGTCACACATCCATCCGCACCACCACGGCGGCGGTGGCGATGACCGCCAGGTCATCGGCCTCTTCATCGGGCACATCCAAGCCGCCGGGAACCGCCTTAACCGTGACCTGGCCGATGGGGAGGGCGGTTTTCACCGCCTCGGGGTCGACCTGGTCGGGTTTCTGCACGCCGATGGTGACGTCGACCATCATGGCGTTCTTGTCGATGCCCAGCGTGCGGACCATGGTCAAGGAGCTATGGTGGATCGCGTCCTCGACGGCACGGATGGCGGCCTTGGTGTAGTCGCCGCCATGGAGATCGTTTCCCATGCCGATCTCAAGCACCATGCGCTTCAAAGTCATGTCGGTTCCTCCCCTTGCGATATTGGCTGACTGCAGGCCTCTGGTTCCGATAGTAAATGTGGTGGGCGGGCCTGTCCATCGGCCGCCATGGCGGTGGCTTCTCATTTGCGGCATTGGTGCTAAAATGGGCGCCTTGGAAGACGCCACAACTCACCAGAGAGGGAACGCCATGGCACTGCCGGACGTGGGAAGCGAGCCGCAAGCATTCACCCTGCCCAACCAGGACGGCAAGGAAGTCAGTCTTGCGGACTATGCGGGCAAGAACGTGTTGATCTGGTTCTTTCCCCGCGCCTTCGGCCGAGGGTGAACCAAGGAAGCTGAAGGGTTCCGTGATCGAATCCAGGATTTCGCCGATACCAACACCCAGTTGCTGGGCATCACCTTTAGTACGCCCGAGGACCTCAAAAGCTGGGGCCTCGAGGTCGGGCTTAACAGCGAACTTCTGTGCGATGCCGACAAGGCGGTCGCCATGGCCTATGGCGCGGCGGAGAACGCCGATCAGGAACGGCCCAAGCGGGTCTCCGTTTTGGTCGGCGCCGACGGCAAGGTGGCCAGGGTCTATGCCGCGCCCGACCCGGAAGCCCATCCCGCCGAAGCGCTGGTGGATATGACTTCATAGCCAAATTCACAGCCGGGCCGGGAATGGCCAACAAACCGATGCCAATTCGGGCCATCTCCAGTGATATGGAATCATGACCATTATCGAGGCCAGGTTTAGGCATCATTTAATCGATCACGGGGACCGGTCATGAAGATCGCGATGATGGGAAGCGGCGGCGTCGGTGGCTATTTCGGCGCGCGGCTAGCCGCCGCCGGCCACGACGTCACTTTCATCGCCCGGGGCGCCCATCTTGCGGCGATGAAGCGCGATGGACTGAAAGTGATGAGCGCCGAGCACGGCGACGTCACCGTCAAGCCGGTCCAGGCAACCGATGACCCGGGGACGCTGGGCGTCCTCGATGTCGCCATCATCGCCGTCAAACTGTGGGACACCGAAGCCGCGGGCCGCGCCGTCCTGCCCATGATCGGGCCCGGGACCCTGGTGATTTCGTTGCAGAACGGCATCGAGGCCGAGGAAACCCTTACCCCCATCGTCGGCGCGGAGCATCTCGCCGGTGGCGCCGCCTTCATCGCTTCGGCCATCGAGGCGCCCGGCGTCATCAAGCATATCGGCACCATTCAGCGCATCGTAGTTGGTGAGCTTGGGGGCGATCATGGCGGCGGCATCACGCCCCGCATCACCGGGTTCGCCGAAGCCTGCCGTGAGGCCGGCATCGACGCCGAGGCCAGCGGCGACATCACCCGCATCCTGTGGGAGAAGTTCGTGTTCTTGTGCGGCCTCAGCGGCACCACCACCATGCTGGAAAAGACCGCCGGGCCGATCCGCGAGGATTCCGTAAGCCGCCGGCTTCTGGCCGACATCATGGCTGAGGTCGCGGCGGTGGGCCGCGCCAAGGGCATCCAGCTTCCCGCCGATTTTGTCGAGGGCCGGCTTGAGTTCTTTGATGGGCTACCCCCCGAGATGACGTCATCGACCCATCATGACCTCGATCGCGGCAATCGTTTGGAGATCCCGTGGCTCGCCGGCGCGGTGGTGCGCCTGGGTGATGAACTCGGCGTCGAGGTTCCGGCCAACCGCAAGGTCTGCCAGGCGCTCGAGCCCCACATCATGGGCCGGGCGACGCCCTAGCGGGCAATAACCCTGGCAAATTTGATTGTCAGGTGGTATCGCAACAGCAATCTATTCCCAGCCATTGAGGTCAGCGTTACAAATTAGCGTTACAAAACAAAACAGTCGGTGAGGCCCCATGGACACGATATTTACCAAAATATTTTTCTTTCTCTGTGGCGTGGCAGTCTTTCTGGCAATTTCTTGTTTTGTCGCCCCTTTGTTCGTGTGCAAATCGTGCCCCATCCCCGATTGTTACCTTATTTCCGGTCTGCTCCCCTGGTGATGTGGCGACTGACAGGCTGTACGGGAAAGAAATCAAGCTGTTCTCCAATTCCAGGATTGGTGTCAAGCTCCCGGTCGGCACCTGCCGGTGGCGCTCAACATGGAGACCGCTGAGGCCATCGGGCCCGAACAGCAACTGCTGCCGGCGCGCGCGCTGACGGCGCGATCTAGCCAGCTTGAAAGGGGATGCCATTGGCCAGGATCCGATACCTCGCAGTGTTGAGCCAGGAGCCGGAATCCCTCGCCGGATTTTATGTTCAAAAATGTGGCATGAAGGAACTCGGCCGGTCCCAGGCGGGCGACATCACGGTTACCGATGGCGGCTTCAACCTGACGTTATTTAAACTCCGGCCAGAACTGGGTGAGCCCCACATGGAAGCCGGCTTTCATCACCTCGGCATCGCGGTGGACAGTGTCGAGGAAACCGAAGCCCGCTACCTTGAATGCTATCC
>JAZFWG010000274.1:0-4045 GCA_036448135.1 Alphaproteobacteria bacterium | reverse complement strand
ATCTAGCAATTCAGACCTTCATCCTGTCCCTGCTGAAGGACGACAGCGGTGCCAACGCCGTTGAGTACGGACTGATCATGGCCATCGTGTCTGTCTTCATCTTCGCCGGCATCTCTGGATGAGCAGTGCTCTGAACGCAATGGCCGAGTGCTTGGCCAGATCACCCCAAAAGATGTTGAAATGGCGCAGCTACGGAAACCACTGGTTTTCGGTACATGAGTTGATGTCCGCTTTTGGCTGTCGCCTCAACCGGTCGACGCAACACAAGTGTTAAATCTTTCTGCCGGAGTTTCAAACTGACCCACCACCCGGGATTTCTCCGGGCTTGCGGGGTCCGGCCTTTGTGCCATAATCGCGGAAAGGGCGAACACGGGAGAGAACCATGCGCGCACCCCACGATATCGGCGGCTTGCCGGGCGACGCCATCGACACCAAACCCCATGACCTCACCTTCTGGGAAAAGCAGGTCGACGCGCTGCATGTGCTGATCGGCGACGATAAGCGCAGGATCGCGACCCGCGACGAGAATAGGCGCTATGTCGAATCCCTCGGCGAGGATGTCTATAACACGCTGGGCTATTACGAGCGCTGGACCGCCGCCATGACCCGCCAACTGATCGAAAAAGGCATACTCACCCAGGACGAGATCGACGCCAAGGTCGCCGAAATCCGCGCCCGCCTCGAAGCAGCGGGAGAGATTGAGGAATGAACGTCGAATTCGCCCCCGGCGACCAGGTCCGGGTTCGGGACGACTACCCGCCCGGCCATATCCGCACCCCGGTTTTCATCCGCGGCAAGACCGGCACCGTGACCAGGGTGTTCGGCGAATTCGGCAATCCCGAGCTTCTCGCCATCGGCCGCGACGGCAACCCGAAAAAGACGCTGTATGAAGTGCGCTTCAAACAGTGTGATATCTGGCCCGATTACGACGGCCCCGGCACCGACACGATCGATGTCGATATCTACAATCATTGGCTCGAAAAGCTCTAAGGGAGAGTGACATGGCGGATCACACCGCGACGGACACCGGCCATGACCATACACCAGGGGTGTTCCAGAAGGACGAGAAGGTCCACGGCTATTATCATGTCTTAGGCCTTGCCTTGAAGGAACTGCTGATCGAAAAGGACGTGGTCACCGCCGAAGAGGTGCGCGAAGCCATCGAGTTGCGCGATGCCATCTCGCCAGCCACCGGCGCCCAGGTGGTGGCAAGATCCTGGTCCGATCCGGATTTCCACTTACGGCTCATGGCCGACGCCAACACGGCGGTCACCGAGTTCGGCATCAATATGGGCTCGACCGTGCTGGTGGCGGTGGAGAACACGCCCGAGGTGCACAACGCCATCGTTTGCACGCTGTGTTCGTGCTACCCGCGGGCGCTTCTGGGCCTGCCGCCATCCTGGTACAAGAGCCGCGATTACCGCTCCCGGGTGGTCCGCGAACCGCGCGCGGTCCTCGCCGAGTTCGGCACCGCGCTGGCCGACGGGGTCGAGGTCCGGGTCCATGATTCCACCGCCGACATGCGCTATCTGGTGGTGCCGATGCGCCCCGAGGGCACGGAGAACTTAAGCGAACAGGAACTCGCCGCACTGGTCACCCGCGACTGCATGATCGGCGTCGCGGTGCCGAACGCACCCCAAACATAACCCCCCAAACCTAAACCCCCAAACCTAAACCCGAAGTCAGGGCTTTCAGTCCTTAAGCCGCGAAACACGCGCGCAGAAATTCGCCCGACCGCCCCCAGGCTTCCGCCACCACCGCCTGGCAGCGCCGGGTGGTTGCATCGTCTCCGCCCTTCGCCGCCAATTGATGGAAGCCATGGCCGACACCGTCATAGCGGTGGAATTCATGGGCAATGCCGAGCCGGGTAAGCTCGGCATCGACCCGCATGACATCGGCGGGCGATGGGTTGTTGTCCTCATTGCCGAAGAACCCGGCCACCGGACAGTGAATGTCTGCCAGGCGGTCGAACGGCGTGGGGCCGTCATCGCCAAGGCATTTGAACAAATTGCCGCCGTAAAAGACGCTTACGCCGCGAAAATCATCCAAGGCGCTGGCGCCGAGAAAGGCCATGCGCCCGCCCATGCAGTGGCCGAGGATGGCGAGACGCGCGGCATCGACATCGGGATCGGATTTGAGGAATTCGGCGCAAGCCGCAATGTCGGCGATGATCTCGCTATCGCGAACCAGGAACTTCTTTTCGCTGGTGTCCTGTTCAGGGGGCAGGCGGTGATAGATATCGGGCGCCGCGGCTTTGAAGCCATCGGCGGCCAGCAAATCGGTGATTTCCGCGGTGAAGCCATCGAGGCCGGGGCGGTGGCACATGACCACGATGCCGGGATGTGGCCCGGCGCCGGCCGGTGACGCCACCATCATCTCCATGGCGCTGCCGTCAACCATCTGTTGGTGCTGCCCCGGGATGGCGTCAGCCCGCAATAAACGGGATTCCTTCCCGGTGGAACAGATCGGCGGCATCCCAGGGCACCAAATGCTTGCAGCCCTCGGCGATGTGGAGATTGATGCCGGGATAGCGTTCGCGCAGCAATGGAATGCGGTCGATGGCCCGGCCCCGGTCTTCCCTGCCATAGATCAGCAACATCGGCACCTTGAGCTCATCCAAGCGCTGCCACAGCGGCGTCGACGGCTTAGCGCCACCATTCTTTTTGCCGGGTGCATTGCGCTCGACGAAGGATTCGAAATTGGCCCCGATGCTGTTCGAATGGCGGAGCGTAAGCTCGTCATCGGTAATCAGCTCATGGTGGAAAAGATTGGCCTCCAGCAATGCGCGGGTGTCTTCAAGGCCCGGTTCGGTGCGCGCCATGCGCTGTTCGAGGCGCTGTTGCGCCGCTTCACCGCGCCCACCGACGCCGCTCTCCAGCGGCGGCAGCAGGCTTCCGGTGCCGAGGATGACCACATGGCTGACCCGGTCGGGATGATCAAGGCCGACCCCGACCGCGATGTTGCCGGACGACGAATGGCCGACCACGGCGGCTTTATCCAACCCCAGCGCGTCCATGAACTTGATGACCAGCGCCTTGCGGAAACCGGCGGAGGCGTTTTCCGAACGGCCTGACTTGCCGAAGCCCGGCATGTCGTAGGCGATGGCGCGCAGCCCACCATCGGCAAGGGGGCCGAGATTGCGCCGGAACACATCGGCCGATGAGCCCAGCGAACTGCCATGGAGCAACAGCACCGGATGGCCCGAGCCTTGCTCGAGGTAACGGATTTTGAGGCCGTCGATTTCGACGAACCGGTCTTCGGTCCTGACCGCGATATCCATGAGCTTCCCCTCCCTCTCAGGAATGTAACCGATTTCCCGAAAGCCTATCACAGACCGGGCGCGTCCGGGAGTCCGGTGATCGGGAGCTATCCGCTCCGGCCGTAGGTACCCACCACCGCGCCAACTCCATCAAAACCATTTGCAAATCTGGCAGCATCCAAACATGACAATGCCTGCGGAAAAATGGATTTATATGCACTGAGAACAAAGAGGAAGAATCCCCGTATTGCTGGGGCCAGGACCTATGGCGGAGCCGGCCGGGCGATGGACAAAAAGGGCAATTCGTGAGACTTTTCGGGACTGCAAAACCCGCAATAATTTTGTATATCAAAATTAAAATGGGTGCATAGGGAACCAGCATGGTTGATCGCGTCAACTTTCCATACCGCTCATATACTCATCTTCCTTTCCTGCATGTGGTCTCGGAATCGGGATCCTGGGAAAAGCATGGATTGGAGGTCGACTACAATTACAAGATCTCTTCCGCCGACGCCCATTTGGAGGTGCCCACCGAAGACGTGGAGTTCGTCGGCGGCAACCATGTATCCACCTATGGCCACCGCGCCCGGGGTGACACCTGGGTCTATCTCGGCCAGACCATGAACCTCACCAACACCAAATTGGTGGTGCGCCCCGATTCGGGGATTTCCGGCGTATCCGATCTGCGGGGCAAAGTGCTCGGCTCCTTGGGTATGCATCCCGGGCTCAACGACTGGCTTTATCTCAAGCAGCGGGGGATCGATGTGGACCGCGACGATATAGAGA
>JAZFWG010000273.1:0-6788 GCA_036448135.1 Alphaproteobacteria bacterium | reverse complement strand
GGCTCTTCCCTGGGGCTTGGTGCCGGTTTTCGTCGCCCCGGTTCCCAGTCTTCCTTAAGTTTCTCGGCTTTCTCGATCTGTTCCGGCGTCATCGACCGGGCCGTGGTGTCGCGCCTGAGGATGGCGGTGTCATGATGTTTGCCCGGTGGTAGCCTTGAGGCCGCCAGGTCGAACCACATATGGGCCTGCACAGTGTCCTTGGCCACGCCGAGGCTGTTGGCATACATGGTCCCGAGATGGAGTTGCGCCAAGGCATCGCCCTGCTCGGCGGCCTTGCGGGCCCATTTCACCGACAATTTGTAATCCTGCTTCACCCCCAGACCTTTGGCATACATGACACCGAGATTGTACTGGGCCTTGGCGGGGCCCTGTTCGGCGGCCTTTCGGGTCCAGTTGGCCGCCTGGGTATCGTCCTTGGTAACGCCTTCGCCGGAGCGGTACATGAGTGAGAGATTGTATTGGGCATCGGCATGGCCCTGTTCGGCCGCCTTGCGGTACCATTTCACCGCCTCGGCAGGATCCCGGGGAACACCACGGCCGTTGGCGTACATGGCACCGAGCACGAACTGGGCGATGGCATGGCCCTCCTCTGCCAGGGGCTTGAATTTCTTGAGAGCGTTGGCGAAGTCGCCCCTGGTGTAAGCGGCGGCGCCGTCACCCAGGTCGGATGCGCTATCGGCGCGCGCCGGCATGGCCGCGGCAAGGGCAAGCATAAGCGCGAATGCCAGCACTCTCAGGGCGATTGTTGTCGGCGGACATGATGTCATCTAGGCGCTGCCTTCCCAGGGAAGGTTAGCGCAATCACGCCCGGGCTGTCACCCGATAGGCATGGGGAATAAGGGCACGCTTAAACCGGGCATTCTAATCCGGCACGACGGGGGCCCATTATTTCCGGTCGGTTTTGAGCAAAAAAGCCTACGCAAGGCCGCCGATACCCCGTATATATTTCGGCCATACCCGGACATATCGGGGGGCGATTTAGACGTGGCGGGACCCGGTTCCCCATGAGGGGGATTCGCGGTTTGGTTACGTGGCCCTTACGCACACCGATATCTTTATAAGTGAGCCATGGAAAAATACGGCATTGGCCAGCCGGTGCGACGCAAGGAAGACGTGCGTCTGATCACCGGCAACAGCCACTTCACCGATGATCTCAACGCAGAAGGGCAGCTCCACGCCTATTTCCTGCGTTCGCCCCACGCCCATGCCCGCATCATCGCCATAGACACCACCGGGGCCAAGGCCGCGCCCGGCGTCGTCGATATCTTCACCAGCACCGATACCGAGGCCGATGGCCTTGGCACCCTGCCGTGCCTGGTCGATCTCACCGAGCTCGACGGCACCCCCCTGTTCAAGCCCTCCCGCTCCGTGCTTGCCACCGGCACCGTGCGTCTCGTCGGCGAAGCGGTGGCCATGGTCGTCGCCAACAGCCTGAACCAAGCCATGGATGCGGCCGAGAAGATCGAAGTCGACTACCAGGTTCTCCCCGCCGTGGTCAGCTCGGTGCGTGCCCTTGAAGCGGATGCGCCCTTGTTGTGGCCGGAACGGGGCAGCAATGTCTGTCTTCACTGGCAGAACCGCGACCGCGGCGACGTCGACACCATCTTCGATGGCGCCCACAAGGTGGTCGCGGTCGATCTCGTCAACAACCGGGTGGTGCCGTCACCCATGGAGCCGCGCTGCGCGCTCGCCGATTACGATGCCCTTAGCGGCAAAAGCACCCTTTACGCCCCGACCCAGGGCGGCCACCGCATTCAGCGCACCATGTCCAAGGCCATTCTCAAGATTCCGGACGGTGACTTGCGCATCGTCTCCTATGCCACCGGCGGCGGTTTCGGCGTGCGCAGCAAGCTCTATCCGGAATTGGTTCTGACGGTGTGGGCGTCGCGGAAATTGGCGCGGCCGGTCAAATGGCGCGGCGATAGATCCGAGACCTTCATCTCCGACATCCATGGCCGTGACCAGATCAACCATGCCGAACTCGCGCTTGATGCCGACGGCAAGGCCCTTGCCCTTCGCATCGAAACCTTCTTGAACGTCGGCGCCTATCTTTCCGAGAACGGACCCCGCATTCCGATTACCGCAGGCGGGCGGATCGTCGGCGGCGCCTACGATATTCCCGCGCTGTATTTCTCGGTGCATGTCATGTTCACCAACACCACGCCGACCGACACCTACCGCGGCGCCGGCCGGCCCGAGGCCAATTACATCATGGAACGGCTGATGGAGAAGGCCGCGATTGAGATGGCGATCGACGGCCTGGAGATACGGCGGCGCAATTTCATTGCCAACCATGCGTTTCCCTACACCACCCAGATGGGAATGGTCGTCGATTGTGGCGATTTCGCCGCCACCATGGATCAGGCCCTGGACATCGCCGATTGGAACGGCTTCGCGGCGCGGCGCTTTGAGGCCGCGGGGCAGGGCAGGCTCAGGGGCATCGGTCTCGGCTATTATCTCGAGGCCGCGGGCGGGCGCATCTCCGAGGAAATGCGGGTCAAGTTCGAGCCCGACGGCACCGTCACCATCGTCGCCGGGACGTTCTCCCATGGCCAGGGCCACCATACGGTGTTTTCCCAGATCATCTCGGAAACCCTCGGAGTGGAATTCGATGACGTCAATCTGGTCCAGGGCGACACCGATATCATCCCCGACGGCGCCGTCGGCACCTTCGGTTCGCGCACCTCGCAGATGGGCGGCGTCGGCCTGGTGCGCGCCTGCGCCAAGATCATCGACAAGGGCAAGGTCATCGCCGGCCATCTGCTCCAGACCGACGCCGCCGGCGTCCGATTCCAGGATGGTGAGTTCCTGAGCGGCGACAGTAGCGTCTCCCTGGCCGATGTCGCCCAGGCCGCATTCGATCCCCAACGCCTGCCCGATGGCATGGATCCCGGATTGGACGAGAGCTATCACTATGAACGGGGCAAGGATGAAAACAACTACCCCAATGGCTGCCACATCTGCGAGGTCGAGGTCGACCCCGACACCGGAAACCTGGAAATCGTCGCCTTCGCCGCGGTGGACGATTGCGGGAAAATCCTCAACCCCATGATCGTTCATGGCCAGGTCCATGGCGGCATCGCCCAGGGGGTGGGCCAGGCCTTGTGCGAACACACCGTCTATGACGAGGTTACCGGCCAGCTCTTGACCGGCTCCTACATGGATTACGCCATGCCCCGGGCGGATCAGTTCCCGCCCATGGTGGTTGATTTCAACGTGGTGCCGAGCCCGCTCAACGATCTTGGGGTCAAGGGCGCCGGCGAGGCCGGTTGCTGCGGCGCGCCATCGGCGCTGGTGCTCGCCGTGCTCGATGCCTTGAAGGACCTCGGCATCCGCCATATAGATATGCCGCTGACGCCGGAACGGGTATGGCGCACCATTCAAGACGCCCGGGCCGCCGGCTGATGCGCAAGAACCTACAATGAAATAAGGGTCCCATGGAAAAGTTTGGAATCAGCCAGCCGGTTCGCCGCCGTGAAGATGTCCGCTTTATCACCGGCGCGGGACGCTTCAACGCCGACCACAATCTGGACGGACAGGCTCATATCTTCTATCTGCGTTCGCCCCACGCCCATGCCCGCATCAATTCGATCGAATTGGCGGCGGCCCGGTCGGCGCCTGGCATCGTCGCCATATTCACCGGCGATGACCTGATCGCCGACAAGCTCGAGCCGCTTCCGTTCCAGGGCGACGTCGAGACCCGGACCGGCGAGCCCATGTTCCGGCCGCCGCGTCACGCGCTGGCCGTCGGACATGTGCGCCATGTGGGCGAGCCCGTCGCCATGGTCATCGCCGAAAATCTGGATCAGGCGCACGATGCCGCCGATCTGATCGAGATTGATTACCAGGCCTTGCCCGCCGTCACCGACACCGCCGGCGCCGTCGAGCCCGATGCCCCCACGGTGTGGCCGGAGGCCCCGGATAATCTCTGCGCCCATTGGCAGAACCGGGATTTTGCCGAGCTTGACAGCATCTTCGCCGCCGCGCCCAAGATCGCCGAGGTCCATATCGTCAACAACCGGGTCGTCGGCTGTCCCATGGAGCCCCGCAACGCCCTGGCCGAATATGACGCCGAGGCCGATGTCATCACCCTGTATTCCCCGACCCAGGGGGTGCACCGGGTGCACGACTATCTCACCAAGCTGGTCTTCAAGGTTGCGGCGGAGAACATCCGCGTCGTCTCCTTCGATGTCGGTGGCGGCTTCGGGCTGCGCGGCCGGGTTTCGGTCGAGGTGGTCTCGATCATGTGGGCGGCCAAGAAGCTGGGCCGCGCGCTCAAATGGTCGGGCGAGCGTAGCGAAAGCTTCTTCGCCGATAGCCATGGCCGCGACAATGTCACCCACGCCAAGCTCGCCATGGACCAAGACGGCAAGGCGCTGGCGCTATACATCGACACCATCGCCAATATGGGAGCCTATCTCTCGATCTCCGGGCCCCGGGTGCCGACCTGGAACGGCCAGCGCATCACCGGCACCGCCTATGCCATTCCCGTGCTGTACCAAAGCGTGCGCCTCGCCTTCACCAACACCACGCCGACCGACACCTACCGCGGCGCCGGCCGGCCCGAGGCCGCCTATGTCATGGAACGGCTGATGGAGGCCGCGGCGGATGTGATCGGCGTCGATTCCGCCGAGATTCGCCGCCGCAACCTGATTGCCACATCGGCGCTTCCCTACACCAACACCCAGGACATCGTCATCGATAGCGGCGATTTCGTCGATACCCAGGGCAAGGCCATGGCCAAGGCCGGCTGGGACGGTATTGAGGCGCGGCGCGCCGAGGCCAAGGCCCGCGGCAAGCTGCGCGGCATCGGCATCGGCTTCTTCATGGAAAGCTCCGGCGGCCAGCCCGCCGAACAGGTCGAGGTCAGCGTCGGCGATGAAGGCCGCATCGAGGCGCTGGTCGGCACCTTCTCCCATGGCCAGGGCCACGAAACCGTGTTCGCCCAGGTGGTTTCCGAGAAAATGGGTGTGCCCTATGACGACGTCACCATCATCCAGGGCGGGGCCGACACCAGCCTCATGTCCTTCGGCGGCGGCACCCACGGCTCGCGGTCGTCGCAGATGGGCGGCGTCGCCCTGGTGCGCGCCTGCGCCATGGTCATCGAAAAGGGCAAGGTCATCGCCGGCCATCTGCTTCAGGCCGGAGACGCCAAGGTCGAATACGAGGCCGGCGTGTTCCGCGCCGCGGCCGGCACCATCACCATCGCCGAGGTCGCCCAGGCATCACAGGACCCGGACAAGCTGCCCGAAGGCACGGATCCCGGGCTCAAAGAGGAATATTTCTACAAGCGCGCGAATAAGGAGTTCAATTTCCCCAATGGCTGCCATATCGCCGAGGTCGAGATCGACCCCGATACCGGCATCGTCGAGGTGGTGAATTACACCGCGGTGGACGATAGCGGCATCGTTCTCAACCCCATGATCGTCCATGGCCAGGCCCATGGCGGTATCGCCCAGGGAATCGGCCAAGCCCTGATGGAGCGCACCGTCTATGATGAAACCGGTCA
The DNA here is from genome assembly GCA_036448135.1 of Alphaproteobacteria bacterium. Classification (GTDB taxonomy): domain Bacteria; phylum Pseudomonadota; class Alphaproteobacteria; order SMXQ01; family SMXQ01; genus JAZFWG01. Next base: position 1,279 of record JAZFWG010000273.1, on the reverse strand, counting down.
GCTGTTGACGGCGACGTTCATGGACTACACCATGCCCAGGGCCGACGATTTCCCCGACTTCAACGTCTCTGACAATCCCATCCCGTCGCCCAACGATCTGGGGGTCAAGGGCGCGGGGGAGGGCGGTTGCTGCGGCGCGCCCTCGGCGGTGGTCAATGCGGTGATCGACGCCCTCAAGGGTCTCGGCGTGCGCCACGTCGATATGCCCCTGACCCCGGAACTGACATGGCGGATCATCCGCGAAGCACAAAGCCAAGGAGCACACTGATATGGATATGAGCGGTGAACACCGCATCCCGGCATCGATCCAGGCGGTTTGGGATGCCCTCAACGATCCCGAGGTCCTGAAAGCATCGATTCCGGGCTGCGAAAGTGTCGATAAAGTGTCTGATACCGAATTCACCGCCAAGGTCACCATGGCGGTGGGTCCGGTCAAGGCGCGGTTCAAGGGCCAGGTGAAGTTGACGGATATCGATGCCCCCAACGGTTACACCATCACCGGCAAGGGCAGTGGCGGCGCCGCCGGCTTCGGCGAGGGCAACGCCAAGGTCACCCTGGTCGAGGAAGATGGCGAAACCGTGCTCAGCTACACCGCCCATGCCTCGGTCGGCGGCAAGCTGGCGCAGATCGGCCAACGGCTGATCGACGCCACCGCCAAGAAGATGGCCAACGAGTTTTTCACCGGCTTTGTGTCCCATCTGGAGGAAACCGGCATTGCCGCGCCAGCGCCCGAGGCGGCGGCGCCGGAGGCGGCCCCCAGCCCCACCAAGTTCCCGCAATGGGCGGCCCTTGGCGCGGTTGCCGTGGCTGTGGTGCTGGCGCTAATCTGGTATATATCCGGCTGAATACGGTCCGTGATTGACAGTTCGGACGTGGAATGAGAACAACAACGAAAACATGAAGGCAAAAGGAAGAGCGAAACCATGAATGTCACCATGACCATCAATGGCAAGAAAATGTCCGCCGAGGTCGAGGCGCGGACCCTGCTGGTTCAGTATATCCGCGACCATCTTGGCTACACCGGAACCCATGTGGGCTGTGACACCAGCCAGTGCGGGGCCTGCAACGTCCACTTCAACGGCAAGGCCGTGAAGTCCTGCACCATGCTGGCGGTCCAGGCCGAAGGCGCCGATGTCATCACCATCGAAGGGCTGGCCGCAGACGACGGCACCTTGCATCCCATGCAGGAGGCTTTCCGCGAAAACCACGGCCTGCAGTGCGGCTTTTGTACCCCGGGCATGATCATGGTCGCGATCGATATCGCGCGCAGGCTTCCCGG
>JAZFWG010000272.1:0-21086 GCA_036448135.1 Alphaproteobacteria bacterium | reverse complement strand
ATGTCCACGGCTCCAACAACCCGTTGGGCATAGACCGCAAGGGGCCGCAGGATTCCATCCCGTTCCATCCCTATTACACCATCAAGGACACCTTCGGCCTCGGCGTATTCATGCTGTTCTACATGGCCTTCGTGTTCTTCGCCCCCAACTTCTTCGGCGAGCCCGAGAACTATATCCGCGCCGATTCGATGCAGACGCCGCTGGAGATCGTGCCCGAATGGTATCTGTTGCCCTTCTACGCCATTCTGCGCTCGATCCCCGACAAGCTCATGGGCGTCATCGCCATGTTCGGCTCGATCCTGATCCTGTTCGTGCTGCCGTGGCTCGACACCTCGAAGGTCCGAAGCGCGCGGTACCGGCCGATCTACAAGCAGCTGAGCTGGGTCTTCATCGCCGATTGCATTTTGCTGGGCTGGGTCGGCGGCAACAAGCCCGAGGGCATGGTGCTGATATTGGGCCAGCTCGGAACCGCGTATTATTTCGCCCATTTCCTGGTGATAATGCCCCTGGTGGGGTGGCTGGAAAAACCCCGTCCGTTGCCGGAAAGCATCTCGGAACCGGTGATCAAGGGGGAGGCCACATGATGGCGAAACCCATTCTGCCGGCCCTGGCTGTGATGTTGGGTCTTGCCGTGGCGTTGCCGGTGAATGCCTCCGAGACCCCCAAGCCCGCGTCCCACGGCTGGTCTTTCAATGGCATCTTCGGCGAATTCGACCGCGCCAGCCTGCAGCGCGGTTTCCAGGTCTACAAGGAGGTCTGCGCCAGTTGCCATTCCATCCGCCTGGTCTCCTACCGCAACCTTGCGGCGCTGGGCTATTCCGAAAAGGAAATCAAGGCCATCGCCGCCGAGTATGAGGTCACCGACGGCCCCAATGACGAAGGCGAGATGTTCCAGCGCAAGGCCAAGCCGTCGGACCGCTTCGTCAAACCCTTCCCCAACGACCAGGCGGCGCGCGCCGCCAACAACGGCGCCCTGCCGCCGGATCTGTCGTTGATGACCAAGGCCCGGCCCCACGGCACCGATTACGTCTATGCCCTGATGACCGGCTACGAGGACGCGCCCAAGGGCGTAAAGGTGCCCGAGGGCACGTATTACAATTCCGCCTTCCGTGGTGGGCTCATCGCCATGCTGCCGCCCTTGAGCAAGGATGCGGTCACCTACGCCGACGGCACGCCGGCGACGGTGGAGCGCTTGGCCGAGGACGTCACCACCTTCCTGGCCTGGGTCGCCGAGCCCGAAATGGAAGAGCGCAAGCAACTCGGCATCAAGGTCATGCTGTTCCTGCTGGTGTTTACCGGGCTGCTCTATGCCCTCAAGCGCAAGATCTGGGCCGATCTGCACTAAGCCACTTCGGCATAGCGGGGGATGAGGAGCCGGCATGGCGTCTGAGAAATCCGATCCCGTCCTCGGCATTATCGGCGGCAGCGGCCTTTACGACATCGCGGGCCTCAAGGACACCAGGTGGGAGACCATAGCGTCGCCCTTCGGGGAGCCGTCGGACGACATCTTGTTCGGGACCCTCGACGGCAAGCCCCTGGCGTTCCTGCCCCGCCACGGCCGCGGCCACCGCATCTCCCCCACCGAGATCAACTACCGGGCCAATATCGACGCCTTGAAGCGCGCCGGCGTCACCGAGATCCTCTCCATCGGCGCGGTGGGCTCGCTCAGCGAAGAGCTCGCGCCCGGCGCCTTCGTCATCGTCGATCAGTTCATCGACCGCACCTTCGCGCGGCACAAGTCGTTCTTCGGCACCGGCCTGGTCGCCCATGTCTCCATGGCCCATCCGGTGTGCGGCCGCCTCGGCGACGCCATCGCCCAGGCGGCGGCGGGGTGCGAGATCACGGTCCACCGCGGCGGCACCTATGTGGTCATGGAGGGGCCGCAATTCTCGACCCTGGCCGAATCCGAGCTCTACCGGTCCTGGGGCTGCGACGTCATCGGCATGACCAACATGCCCGAGGCCAAGCTCGCCCGCGAGGCCGAGATCTGCTACGCCACCGTCGCCATGGTCACCGATTACGATTGCTGGCACCCGGACCACGACCATGTCACCGTGGAAGCGGTCATCCGCACCTTGGAGGCCAATGCCAGCCATGCCCGCGAGCTCATCAAACGCCTGGCGCCGGGCTTGATGTCCTCGCCCATGCCCTGCCCCCAGGGTTGCCACCGGGCCCTGGATGATGCCCTGATCACCGCGCCGGAGGCCCGCGACCCCGAGGTCATGGCGCGGTTGGACGCCGTCGCTGGCCGGGTTCTCAGGGCTTGACCCACGGCGCCGGGTCCGCGAGCATCCGGGGATGAAGGTCGACGGCATTCCCTATCGTTCCATCCGCCTCGCCGATGACGGCAAGGCGGTCGAGATCGTCGACCAGACCCGTCTGCCCTTCGAGTTCACCCTAAAGCGGTTGGAGACCCTCGACGACGCGGTGCGCGCCATCGCCGATATGGAGGTGCGGGGCGCGCCGCTGATCGGGGCGACGGCGGCCTATGGGGTGTGCCTGGCGCTGCGCGCCGATGCCGGTGACGACGCCCTCAGCGCGGCGTCTGCGGCGCTGGCTTCGACGCGGCCGACGGCGGTCAATCTGCGCTGGGCGTTGGATGAAATGCGGCGGGTGCTTATGGCACTCCCTGTCGCCGACCGCGTTGACGCCGCCTACCGGCGCGCCGCCGCCATCTGCGAAGACGACATCACCACCAACCGCGCCATCGGCGAACATGGCCGCGCCGTGATCGATGCGGTGGCCGAAACCAAACCAGCCGGTGAGGCGGTCAACATCCTCACCCACTGCAATGCCGGCTGGCTGGCGACGGTGGATTGGGGCACCGCGCTGGCGCCGGTCTATATGGCCCATGATGGCGGCACATCAGTCCATGTCTGGGTTGATGAGACCCGGCCCCGCAACCAGGGCGCCAGGCTGACGGCGTGGGAGCTCGGCGCCCATGGCGTGCCCTATACCGTCATCGTCGACAATGCCGGCGGCCATCTGATGCAGCGGGGCGATGTGGATCTTTGTATCACCGGATGCGACCGCACCACCGCTGCCGGCGATGTCTGCAACAAGATCGGCACCTATCTCAAGGCGCTTGCTGCTTACGACACCGGGGTGCCGTTCTATGTGGCGCTGCCGGGAACCACCATCGATTGGTCGTGCAGCGATGGCCGCGACATCCCCATCGAGGAACGCGGCGCCGATGAGGTCACCTTTATCGCAGGCGCCACCGATGACGGCATCGTCACCGTCGGCTTAACGCCCCAGGGCGCCAAGGCCGCAAATTACGGCTTCGATGTCACCCCGGGGCGGCTCATTCGCGCCCTTATCACCGAGCGCGGCCTGAGTGCGGCCTCGACGGAGGGCTTGGCTGCGCTCTATCCGGAACGCGGCGGCGGCGGATGAAGCATGTAAAACAGCGCCGTGAGTTGGTTGCCCAGGCCCGGCGCCTGGTTGATATCGGGCTCAATCGCGGCACCTCGGGAAATTTGTCGGCCCGCATTCCCGGCGGGTTGCTCATCACGCCGAGCGGCATCACCTATGACGAGATGACGCCTGGCGACATCGTCGAGCTCGACGCCAGGGGCGGGGCCCCCATTGGCGAGACAGAAGGCCGCCGCCTTCCTTCCAGCGAATGGCGCATCCATCTCGATATCTTGGCGGCGCGGGACGAGTTCGGCGCCGTCATCCATGCCCATCCCATCTTCGCCACCGCGCTGGCGTGCAACCGCCGCGCCATTCCCGCCTTCCACTACATGGTGGCGGTGGCCGGCGGCTCATCCATCCCGCTCGCGCCCTATGCCACCTTCGGGACCAAGGCGCTGTCGCGGAACATTCTTCGCACCATGAAGGGGGTGACGGCGTGCTTGGTCGCCAACCACGGCATCATCGCCGCCGGGGCGACGTTATCCCAGGCGGCCGATCTCGCGGTCGAGGTCGAAACCCTGGCCGAGCAGTACGTCCATGCGTTGCAGGCGGGCAAGCCCAAGATCCTCCCCAAGGCCGAGATGGCCAAGATCTTGAGGAAATTCCGCGCCTATGGCCAGCAACCGGCACCGCCACCGAAGGGACGGCGCCGGCGCTGATCGAAGACAATTCAGCCGATATTCTGGCTCAGAAGCTCGATGGAGCGGCTGCGCGCCAGCGTCGCCGCGGCTTCGTGCCAACTGCCGCGTTGGTCGCAGTTGAACCCATGGCCGGCCCCTTCATAGATATAGAGTGGCAGGTCGGGCTGGGCCTTGCGGATGATCTCGATCTTTTCCTCGGGGATGGCGTTGTCCTGGTCGCCGATATGGAAGATCACCGGGCATTTGGGCTGCTCATCGGCGAATTCGGAGACATTGCCGCCATAATATGACACCGCGCAGTCGATGTTGAGCCGCGTCGCCGCGAGCCAGGCCACCGATCCGCCGAAGCAATATCCGACCACGGCGAGCTTGCCCGCCGAGGACACCGCATCGGCCGAGGCCTGGACGTCATTGAGCACGTCGTCCCATTGCAGTTGCCGGCGGATGCCGACGCCTTTTTGGCGGCCCTCTTCGTCGTAGCCGAGCTCGACGCCGCGCTCGACCCGGTCGAACAGCGCCGGCGCGATGGTGACATAGCCATCGGCGGCATAGCCGTCGCACACCTCCCTGATGTGGCTGTTGATGCCGAAGATTTCCTGAATGAGGACGATGGCGCCCTTCGGCGCATCCTCGGGGTCGGCTTGGTAGGCGTCGAAACTATGGCCGTCGCTGGCGGTGAGTTGGATGATGTTGCCCATGTCGGATCACTCCCTAAGTGGTTGTTGAGGGTTGTTTATGGCCGGGATATTAAAATGTTCCGGCGCCGCAAGGCAAATCGCCTCTCACACCCGCGTCCTAAACGTTGAAGCGGAACAAAACGACGTCGCCATCCTGGACCACATAGACCTTGCCCTCTGCGCGCATCTTGCCCGCCGCCTTGGCGCCCTGTTCGCCATCCATCGCGACATAATCGTCATAGGCAATGGTCTCGGCGGCGATGAAGCCGCGCTGCATGTCGGAATGGATGCGGCCCGCCGCCACCGGCGCCGTGGTGCCCGCGGACACGGTCCAGGCCCGGGCCTCGGTGGGGCCGGCGGTGAAAAACGTGATCAGGCCCAAAAGCCGGTAGCCTTCCCGGATCAGCCGGTCGAGGCCGGGCTCATCCAGGCCGAGCTCGCTTAGGAACTCGGCGCGGTCGCCGGCGTCGGCAAGCTGGGCCACGTCGGCCTCGATGGCGGCGGAGATGACGATGGCGCCGGCGCCCTCGGCCTCGGCCTTGGCCGCGACCTTTGCTGAAAAAGCATTGCCGTCGGCGGCCGCGGATTCATCCACATTGCAGACATAGAGCACCGGCTTGGCGCTCAGCAATTGCAGGTTGCGGAACAGACGGACGTCTTCGCCGCAGAGAGCAACGGTGCGCGCGGGCTTGCCATCGTTGAGGGCGGGCACGATGCGTTCGATCAGCGCCGCCGTCGCCGCCGCTTCCTTGTCGCCGCCCCGGCCTTTCTTGACCAGGGGGTCGAGGCGCTTCTCCAAGCTCTCGAGATCGGCCAGCATCAATTCGGTCTCGACCACCTCGGCATCGGCGACCGGATCGATATGGCCTTCCACATGGGCAACGTCGGTATCTTCGAAGCAGCGCAAGACGTGAAGGATGGCGTCGACCTCGCGGATATGGGCCAGGAACTTGTTGCCAAGGCCTTCGCCCTGGCTGGCGCCCCGGACCAGGCCCGCGATGTCGGTGAATTCAAGCTGGGTGGGCACGATGCGGGCCGATTTGGCGAGCTTGGCCAGCATATCGATGCGGGGATCGGGCACCGCCACCCGGCCCAGATTGGGCTCGATGGTGCAGAACGGATAGTTTTCGGCCTCGGCCGCCGCCGTCGCCGTAAGCGCGTTGAACAAGGTCGATTTGCCGACATTGGGAAGGCCGACAATGCCACAGTTGAACCCCATGGCGACTTAACAGGTATCCGCCGCCGGCGGTGGTGGTTTTGCCGCCGGGTCCGGCTTGGGGGGCGCCAGAGCGAGGGCGATGTCGTTGATGAACCGGGCCTCATTGCCCGCGACCAGCACGGCCACGGCATCGGTGATGGCGTCCACCAGGGCCTCGAAGCGGGGAAGCTCCTCCTTGGAAAAGTTGTTGAGGACATGGCCGGTCACCCTGTCCTTTTCGCCGGGATGGCCGACGCCGATGCGCACGCGCAGATAATCCTTGCCGATATGGGCATCGATGCTGCGCAGGCCGTTATGGCCGGCGTGTCCGCCGCCATGCTTGATGCGGATTTTGCAGGGTTGGAGGTCGATCTCATCGTGGAAGATGATGACGTCTTCAAGGTCGAGCTTGTGGAAACGCACCGCCTCGCCGACGGCGAGGCCCGATTCGTTCATGAAGGTCTCGGGCTTGAGGGCGAGGATCTTGGTGCCGTCGATTCGCCCCTCTGCGGTCAAGCCATGGAAGCGTGAGCGCCAGGCGCCGAAAGAATAGCGCCGGACCAGCGCGTCCATCACCATGAAGCCGATATTGTGCCGATTGTTGGCGTGCTCCGCCCCGGGATTGCCGAGGCCCACGAGTAGCAGCATCGGATTCCGCCCTCCGGGATCGCGGCCATGGGGGGGAATCCCCGAAGCCGCTTAGGGTGAGTGCACACCCTACCCTTTGTCGGAGGACTCGCCCTCCTTGGTTTCTTTGTCTGCCGCTTCGCCCTCGGCGCCCTCTTCGCCCTCGACGCCCTCGATGGCCTCCTCGCCCTCGATGCCTTCTTCGCCTTCCAGCAGGGCGGCGGCGGCCGCTGCCTGTTCCGCGGCCTCTTCCTCGGCGCGCACCGTCGGCGCCGCCACGGTGGCGATGGTGAAGTCACGGTCGGTGATGGTGGGGATGACCCCGGCGGGCAGGGTGATATGGCTGATATGGATGCTGTCGCCGATATCGAGACCGGTGAGATCGATATCGATGGACTGAGGGATGCGTTCGGCGGCGCAGGTGACTTCGATCTCGTGGCGCACCACGTTCAACACACCGCCGCGCTTGATCCCCGGGGACTCCTCTTCATTGAGGAAAATCACCGGCACGGCGACGTTGATTTGGGTGTCCGCGGTGATGCGGAGGAAATCCACATGAATGGGCCGATCGGTGACCGGATGGAATTGGACGTCCCGGGGCAGCGCCCGATGGGTCTCGTTGTCGACCTTGAGGTCGACCATCTTGGTGAAAAACCCGGTTTTGTTCAGCTCCTGGCCGAGAACCTTGGGGTCGACGGCGATCAACATCGGATCTTTCTTGTCGCCATAGACGATGGCGGGAACCTGGCCGGCTCGGCGGATTGCGCGGGCGGCGCCTTTACCGGCCTTTTGGCGCACGCTGGCGGGAAAGTTGATGACTTCGCTCATGGGATGCTCCTGAAAGCGAACCCGGCCAAATCTCCATCAGGCCGGGCAAGGGGATGGCGTCATTTATCAGCAACCGATGGCCTCAATCAACGACAAAATTGAATGGCGGCGAAATGTCAGTCGAACAGGCTGGAAACCGAGCTTTCGTCGCTGATGCGGCGCATGGCCTCGGCCACCAGGGGGGCGATGGTTAATTTTTCGATGTTGTTGGAAACCCGGACCGCTTCGGTGGTCTGAATGGTGTCGGTGACAACCAGCATTTCCAGGGGCGCCGCGGATACCCGAGATACCGCGTCACCGGACAAAACCCCATGGGTGGCATAGCCCGCCACCGATTTGGCGCCGGCCTCGGTCAGCGCCACGGCGGCGTTACACAGGGTTCCCGCGGAATCGACGATATCGTCGATCAGGATGCAACGGCGGTCGGTGACGTCGCCGATGATGTTCATGACCTCGGCGACGCCGGCCCGTTCACGGCGCTTGTCGATGATGGCGAGGTCGGTATTGAGCCTTTTGGCCATGCCGCGCGCCCGCAACACGCCGCCGACATCGGGCGAGATCACCATCAGTTCGCCATTGGTGTATTTCTCGCCGATATCCTTTGCCAGCACCGGTTCGGCGTAAAGATTGTCCACCGGGATGTCGAAAAAGCCCTGAATCTGGCCGGCATGGAGATCCATGGTCAGCACCCGGTCGGCGCCGGCGATGGTGATCAGATTGGCCACCAGTTTGGCCGAGATCGGCGAACGGGGGCTGGATTTGCGGTCCTGGCGGGCATAGCCGAAATAGGGGATGACCGCGGTGATGCGCCGGGCCGAGCCGCGCTTGAGGGCATCGAGGGTGACCAGCAGCTCCATCAGGTTGTCGTTGGCGGGATAAGAGGTCGACTGGACCACGAAGACGTCCTCGCCGCGGACGTTTTCGTTGATCTCGACGAAGACCTCCATGTCGGAGAAGCGCCGGATGCTGGCTTGGGTCAGGGGTATACTCAAATAGGCGGCAATGGCCTGGGCCAGGGGCCGGTTTGAGTTGCAGGCAATGACTTTCATATGGGTGTCCCTCAGTGGGGCGGCGCCGTCATGCCGGGCCCACCGGCGCGGGGTCTTGGAATGCGCGCGGAATTTACCAGCGTGTCCCCGGCCTGTAAATGGCCCATTGGGGGCTCGCGCCGACTTCCGTGAATTTTGCTTTGGCGCCGGGATTTATCGGCGCTGGGCCAGATTCTTGGCGGCCATGCGGTCCAGCAGGTCGACCACCCCGGAGGCGGCGTCCCTGGCGATGGCGGTGGCGGTGGCGCCCCAGGGGCCGTCGAGGCTGCCCGCCTTGATCTCGGTGCCCTGGGAAACGGTGCCAATCCGGCTGCCGTCGCCTCGGATCAATGTCCAGGTGATGTCGATACGCTGGGTGGCACCGCCTTCGCCGATACGCACATCGCCCAACAGCATCAGGCCCTGGTCACCGGCATCGGCGCTGATCTTGATGCCGGCGCGGGCAAGTTCGCGGGTCATGGCCCGGGCGAGGGACTTGGCCCCGTCCCCCGGCGCGCCATCGACCGGGGGGATGGCGATTGGCGGCCGTGGCAAGGCCATGGCGGTGGTGGCGTCACCTATGAACCGCGAGATCTTCCATGCGGCGCCGCTGGCGATGGTGCTGAGCAGGGGCCCGGCGCCACCGAACCAGGCATCCCGGCGCACCGTCTTTCGCTGTTGGTGGCGGCCGATGATGCGGCCCTGGCTATCGCTGAGGCGCCATGAAATGCGAATGTCGAGGCGCTCGGCATCCCTAACCGTGTTCTCGGCGCGGCCCACAAGGAACAGGCTATCCCGGTTGCGGGCACGGGTTCCGGCGGCAACGTCGAGATCGCGCAGTGCCTTGGCCATTGCCCGGGCCAAGGCGGCATCCACCGGTTTCGGCGCGCCTTCGATGGGCCTGACATGGATGCCGGTGATGCCGTCGGTGGCGGTGCCGGTGCGCAGGCCCGGCGCGAGTAAGCGGTTGGCGAATTTGTCGGCGGGCGCGAAGGGCTGGGGCAGGGGTTGGCAGGCGGCGATGACAGCGCCTGCCATGCCAGCCAACCACATCTGCCACCGTGGGCGTCTTGGCCGCGGCTGTGGTTGGCTTTGCTGTGAGTGTTCGCTAGAGGGCACAGCTCACCACCAGCCCGATTATGAGCGCAATCACAAAGATGATGAGATAGGGCATGTCTTGGAATTCTCTCCCATCTCTTCCTAGCCTGTCATCGCCCCGCCAGCAAGCGCGACCGTTCAAGGGAAGCGATCACGGCATCAGCGCGATGGCGGAAAGGCCGCGGCCATAATCCTCCTCGCCATTGAGGATGCTGCGGCGGTAGCTGAAAAAATGCTCTTGATCCCGGCAAGTGTCATGGGCGGTGCGCTCGATGTGGCCGACACCCTGCGCTTGGAGATCGGCCGCCAGGTAACCTGGCAAGTCGAAGCGCCAACGCCCGGCGCCGTCATCTTTGAAGAAGCGAACATTGTCTGGATCCTTGGCCATGAACGGGGCCGGGAATTCGGGGCCGACCTGGTAGGAGTCCTGGCCGATGCAGGGACCGATGGCGGCATGGGTGGCGGCGGCATCGGCGCCGAGGCCGGCCATGGCGGTGACCGCGGCCTCGACGATGCCGGCAAGGGCGCCGCGCCAGCCGGCATGGACGGCGCCGATGACCCCGGCGGTGGCGTCGGCGAGCAATATTGGCGCGCAATCGGCGGTCTGGATGCCGAGCGCGATGCCCGGGGCCGCGGTGATGATGGCGTCCGCCCTGGGCGCCGATTGGGGCTGCCACGGCACCTTCGCTTCGGCGACGTCGGTGCCGTGGACCTGATCAATCGTGACCAGGGCCTCGGGCCGAAGCCCCAGTTGTGCCATGGCGCGGGCGCGGTTGGCGGCGACATTGGCGTCCTCGTCGCTGGAACCGAAACCAATATTGAGCGAGGTGTAAAGCCCTTGGCTGACGCCGCCGGCGCGGGTGAAAAATGCGTGGCGCACCCCGTCCAAGCCACCCAAGCCATCGGCGGTGATCATGATGGGGCCTCGAATCCCGGCGCTGGCAAATCGCCGCCGCCGACGCTTAAGACCTTGAACAGCTCGCCCATGGCGGCGGCTGAGGTGAGGCGCGCGTAAGCGCTTCGGATATCCCGGGCCTGGGCAGGATCGGCGCCATCGGCCAGGCGCTCCATCCTGGCTTCGATGCCGAGATTGCCGAGGAAGGCGCCCTGGGTGAGCGGGCCGGATATGTGGCAGCCCTCAACCTTGGCGGCGGTGGCCAGGGCCTCGAAATCCACATGGGCGGTGATGTCGGCCTCGCCGGGATCGTCCAGAACTTGGTGGCGGTGATGTCCCTTGACGGCCTGAAGACTGTCTCCCGGCGCGCTTTTGGCGGGTCCGTAATCGATGATCAGGGCGTAGCCCCGGTGTTGGGCGAGCCGCCGGGCGATGGCTGACATCAAGGTGATGGACGCGGGCGAGGTCTCACGGATGTCGCCGATGGCGCCATCGCCAAGGCGTGCCTCCATGGCTTCGTCCAACGGCTCGTCGGCCAGGACGAAACAGAGCCGGTGGGTCTCATTGTCGATGCCGACTGAGCGCCGGCGCCAGCCGCCTTCGGCCAGGACGAACTGTTGGATCGGCAGGGCGTCGAAGAATTCATTGGCGATCACGATCAAAGGGCCCGGCGGCACGTCCTCGAAATCCTGGTGCCAGTTGGCGTCATGCCCCGCCAGGGCCTGGCGTTGGCGGGCCGCCAGCGCCGGGCTGGTCTCCACCAGATGAATTTGCACGGCTTTGAGGAAACCCGGCGCCGTCTTTGCCGCGCGCAATGCGTCGCTCATCAGGGTGCCGCGGCCGGGGCCGAGTTCGACCAGAGCCAAGCTCTCGGGTTCCCCCATCAGTTGCCAGGCCACCGCGGCCCAGGCGCCGATGAGTTCGCCGAACATCTGGCTGATTTCCGGCGCGGTGATGAAGTCGCCTTTGACGCCCAGCGGGTCCTTGCCCATGTAATAGCCGAATTGGGGATGGGAAAGCGCCTGGGCCATGTACTCGGCGATGCTGATCGGGCCTTGGCGGGCAATCCGCTCACGCAGATTTTGGTCCAGCTGGTTCACGGCCGCCGGGTGGCCCTGACCATGAAATAGATGCCGATAAGGAGGAACGGCACGGTCAGGAGCTGGCCCATGGTGATGCCGCCATAAAGAAAACCGAGATGGGCGTCGGGTTCGCGGAAGAACTCGACAACGGTGCGGGCGATGCCGTATCCGGCGAAGAACAGCCCGGTGAGGAGCCCCGGCCTTTTGAGGCCACGGCCGAATTTGCTCACCCCGTAAAGCACCAGGAACAACAGAAACCCTTCCCCCAAGGCTTCATAGAGCTGGCTGGGGTGGCGGGGCAGCGGCCCGCCCCGGGGGAACACCATGGCCCAGGCCACGTCGGAGACGCGGCCATAGAGCTCGCCATTGATGAAATTGGCGATGCGCCCGAGGAACAGCCCGATCGGGGCGACCAACACCAGCATATCGGAAACCCGCAACATCTCGAGGCTGCGCGCGCGGCAGAACAGCGCCGTGGCGACAATGACGCCGATGAGACCGCCATGGAACGACATTCCCCCCTGCCACACCGCGAAAATCTGCAACGGATGATCGAGGAAGTGGCCGAGATTGTAGAAGGTGACGTAGCCGAAGCGCCCGCCGAGAATGACACCAAGGGTCGCCCACAACAAAAAATCATCCACATCCCGGGGCGTCATCACCCCCGGGACCTTGCGGGCGAGGCTGATCAGGTACCGCCAGCCAATCAGGAGTCCGAAGATGTAGGCCAGCGAATACCAGCGGATCGCCAGGGGGCCGATCTCGACCAAAACCGGGTCGATGACGGGAAAGGGAATGGCGAGGAGCGGGGTCATGATGCGATTTCGGTTGCCGCCGCCGGCCTATCGGTAGGGATCGTCGCGATCGAGATAGTCGCGGACATAGCGGCCGACGCCGTCCTCGAGCGGGGTGAAGGGCGCGGCATAGCCGGCCTGGCGCAGCTGGTCCATCCTGGCCTCGGTGAAATACTGATATTTTTCGCGGATCTCGATGGGGGTGTCGACATAGTCGATTTTCGGGGCCCGGCCCAGGGCGTCGAACACCGCGGCGGCGAGATCGGCAAAGCTGCGCGCCCTGGCAGTGCCGAGATTGAACAGGCCGTTGACGTCGGGGTGGTCCAACAGCCACAACATGACGTCGGTACAGTCGCCGACCCAGATGAAGTCCCGGAGCTGGCCGCCATCGGCATAGTCGGGATGGTGCGATTTGAACAGCCGGGCCGGATTGCCGGCCTTGGCGGCGCGGAAGATCTGCACCGCGACACTCTGCTGGGACCCCTTGTGGTATTCGTTGGGGCCAAACACGTTGAAGAACTTGAGGCCCACCCATTGGCTTGGGCTAGGCCCGCCGAGCTCTATGATACGGGCGACGCAGCGGTCGAACAGATGCTTGGACCAGCCATAGGCGTTGAGGGGGCGGAGACGGGCGAGGGCGGCGGTCGAGAAATCGTCCTCGAATCCTTCACCGCCGTCGCCATAGGTGGCCGCCGATGAGGCATAGATCATGCGCACGCCGTGGCTCGCGCACCAGTTCCACAATCTGAGTGGCAGGGCGAAGTTGGTCTCTATCAAGAGATCGCCGTCGCTGGCCGTGGTGTCCGAGATCGCGCCCATATGGAAGATGATGGAGATCTCATTGGCGTGGGCATCGAGGAACGGAAAGAGGTCATCGGGATCGATAAAAGCAGCGATTTCGCGCTTGGCCAGGTTGCGCCACTTGCCGTCGGCGCCGAGTTTGTCGCAGATCACCATTTCGCCCGCATGGGCGCCGGAATTGTGGGTCTCCAGCGCCGCAGCCAGGTTCGAGCCGATAAAACCGGCGCCGCCGGTGATCACGATCATGGGTATGCCGCCCCTTTGCCGGTCTCTTTATAGGCACGTTATAGGCACGCCATGGGACCATCGCAAGTTGCGTACATCGAGGCTGCGTTCCATAATGGCCAAACCATGCAGACCAGAAACCGATTGCTAGATGATCTTGCCCGGGTGGCGGCGGGCGCCCTGGGGATCGCCACCGGTGTCAGGGACGAGGCCGAGGCCCTGCTGCGCCAGCGCTTCGAGCGGGTGCTCACCAACATGGATCTGGTGACCAGGGAAGAATTCGAAACGGTCAAGGCCATGGCGGTCAAGGCTCGGGCGGAACAAGAGACGATGGCGAAAAAATTGGCGGAACTTGAAGCCGCGGGCGCCGCCAGGAAACCGGCCGCAAAAAGATCCCCCCGCAAACCTACGGCAAAGACCCCTTCGCGAAAGGCCGGCCGCGGCAAGACCGCGGGCTAATCATACCCGGCGCTATTCCGCCGCCACCGCGAGTTATCCACAGAAATTTTTCCTCGGCGTGCAATCTCGCCTTGCTATCCTCTAGCCCTTTTGGCAACCTACATCTTGTAGTGTATGGCGTTAGAGCCACACAATGTAGCCAACGTTGTGTCGGCCCGGCCTTGATCCCCAGCCTTCCTTCAGGGCGGGATTGGCCGCAGGAGATTGCCGCGATGACAAGTCTTTCCCTGGTAGACGAAAGGGTGCCGGCCAATCCGATCGATCTCATCGAACAGCTCGTCATGGCCAATCAGTGGGAGTTCGAACGCACCTGCGATGATGAGCTTGCCGTCGAGGTCGCCGGGCGCTGGTGCGACTACCGCCTGTTCTTCGCGTGGCGCGAGGATGTCAGCGCCCTGCACTTCTCCTGTGCATTCGACATGCGCGTGCCCTCGGCCAAGCTCTCGCCGGTCCATCAGCTGCTGTCGCAGGTCAACGAAAACCTGTGGCTCGGCCATTTCGATCTGTGGTCCGAGGACGGCTTGCCCCTGTTTCGCCATGTGGTGCCGTTGCGCGGCACCTCCGGCGCCAGCATCGAGCAGCTCGAGGACCTGGTCACCGCCGCCCTTCGTGAATGCGACCGCTTTTATCCCGCCTTTCAATTCGTCGTGTGGGGCGGCAAGACGCCGACGGAGGCGGTCGCTTTGTCCCTGATCGACCCGGTCGGCGAGGCTTAGGGGGGCTAAGAAGATGGACGGGCGATTGCTGCTCGTCGGTTGCGGAAAGATGGGCGGCGCGTTGCTGGCGGGCTGGATCGATCGCGGCATCGATGTCGGCTCGATCACCGTGATCGAACCCAACCCGGTATTCGCGTCCGCCATCCGTGACAAATTTGAGATCGAGGTCTTCGGCGGCCCCGATGAGTTGCCCAAGGGCCTCTCCCCCGTCGTCACCGTCTTCGCCGTCAAGCCCCAGGACCTGGATATGGTGGCGCCGGCCTATCGCGCCCCTGCCGGGGCCGATACCGTGTTCCTGACCATCGCCGCCGGCCGCACCCTTAAGTCCCTGGCGCCGGGCCTGGGTGCGGATGCCGCGGTGGTGCGGGCGATGCCCAATCTGCCGGCGGCGGTGCGCCGTGGCATCACCGTGCTGGTCGCCAACCGGTACGTCACCGCCGAGCAGCGCAGCCGCTGTCAGGATCTGCTGGACGCGGTCGGTGACGTCGCCTGGGTCGATGACGAGGCGCTGCTCGACGCGGTGACGGCGCTCTCGGGCAGTGGCCCGGCCTATGTGTTTTTGATGATCGAATGCCTGGCCGAGGCCGGCGAGGCCGCGGGCCTTTCCGCCGAGCTCGCCATGACGTTGGCGCGGGCGACGGTGATCGGCGCCGCCGAGCTCACGCGGCAATCGCCAGAAGCCGCCGAGACCCTGCGCCAGAACGTGACCAGCCCCGGCGGCACCACCGCCGCGGCGCTCGAGGTGTTGATGGCACCGCAAGGCCTTGGCCGGCTGATGACCGAGGCGGTGGCGGCGGCAACGCGCAGATCGCGCGAACTGGCGAAATAGAACATAGAGGACCGGGATCCATGGTTGAAAAGCAATATGTCCAGCCCGACACCACATCAAAGCCGTTCGGGGTTTGGACCCCGGCGGTGGTGGTGGCACCGGGCCGGCTGATGTTCGTGTCCGGCATCACATCCAGGGATTCCGACGGCGAAGTCTTCGGCGTCGGCGATATCCGCGCCCAAACCCGCCAGGTGCTGGAAAATCTGCGCGCCACCCTTCAGGCCGCCGGCGGCGATCTTGCCGATGTAGTTTCGGTCACGGTTCACATCGCTGACATGAATGATTTCGACGCCATCCACCAGGTCCGGCGCGAATATTTTCCAGTTACCCCGCCGGCCTCGACCATGGTCGAGGTCTCGCGCATGGTCGATGAACGCTCATTGATCGAGATCACCGCCATCGCGGTTTTGCCCTGAGTTGGGGGCTTTGGGGTGAAGCTATTGGGGGGGTGAAGCTAGCGGCGCCCCTATAGGGGCAGGCGCAGCCGGGCGCGCAGGCCGCCGGCCGGGGATGAATCCAAGGTGATGGTGCCGCCGTGGCTCAGCATCACGTCCCGGGCGATGGTCAGGCCAAGGCCGACGCCGCCGGTCTCCAGGTTGCGCGAAACGTCGAGGCGGCGAAACGCCTGGAACACCTCGGTGCGCTGGTCCGGGGGGATGCCCGGCCCGTCATCGTCGACGGTGACCTCGATATTGCTGCCGACGCGCGCCGCGCTGACCACCACCTCGTTGCCGTGGCGGGTGGCGTTGTCGACCAGATTGGTCAGGCAACGTTTGAAGGCGGCGGGCCGGAGCGGCACCGTCATGGCGCCATTGGCCTCGATCCGGATGTCGTTGCCGGCGCGCCGGGCTGAATTGGCGACATCGTGCAACAGGCCGTCGAGATCCGTCGGCACCATCTCCTCGGTTCCTTCGCCGCGGGCGAATTCGAGATAGCCTTCGACCATCTTTTCCATTTCCTCGACATCGGCCTTCAGTTCCGCCTCCTCCGGGGTATTGCCGAGCATGGCGATCTGCAGCTTCATACGGGTCAGCGGTGTGCGCAGATCATGGGAAACCCCTGCCAGCATCTCGGTGCGCTGGCTGATCTGGCGGCGGATGCGTTCGCGCATGATGTTGAAGGCGATGGCCGTCTGGCGGACCTCAAGGGCGCCCTGGGGCTTGATGTTCGGCACGTCCCGTCCCTTGCCGAGATTGTCGGCGGCACTGGCGAGGCGGCGGATCGGGCGCACCTGATTGCGCATGAAGATCAAGGCGACGGCGAACAGGATCAAGGACGAACCCACCATCCACATGACGAAGATGTAGGTGGTCGATGAAAACAACCGCTTGCGCGAAACCAGGATCCGGAGCACCCCGCCCGGCAGCTGGATCTTGATCTCGACATCGCGGTCAAAGCTAAAGCTGTCGATGTGATAGGGACGGCGAACCCGTGCCTCCAGGGCGCGGGACAGCATGCGGTCGAGGTGCCCACCCGCCGCCGCCGGCTTGACGTTGGGCAGGATCGCGCCGTCCTTGACGGTGATGCGCAAATTGGTGTGGTCCCGGGCCATGGCCAGTAAGGCTTGGCGGTTCTTGGCCCCAGGAAATTCGCCGAGTGAGCTGATGACCATGGCGATGTCACCGGCAACCCCGAGGGCGAGCCTGCGCGCCACCCGGTCCCAGTGGCGCTCATAGAAGATATAGGCCGAGATCACCTGCAGCAGGATCAGCGGCATGACGATGATCAGCACCGACCGTCCGAGCAGCGTTCGTGGCAGCAGGCGTTTCAGCACTTTGGCGTCACCTTCGTGGCAATTTGCCATAGGGTCCGGACCCTAGTCCGGCCTGAGTACATAGCCCTTGCCGCGCACCGTCTGAAGATAACGCGGCAGCTTGGGGTCCGGTTCGATCTTACGGCGCAAGCGGGTCACTTGCACATCGACACTGCGCAGATTGGCACAGGCCGGGCTTTCACGCATCAACCTCTCGCGGGTCAGGGTCTCCCCAGGGTTGCGCGCCAGGGTCTTCAACAGGCTGGCCTCGGTCGTGGTCAGCCGGATCGGCCCGTCATCGTGCTTGAGTTCCTCGCGTTCGAGATCGAACATACAGCCGCCGAGACGGACCAGTCGCGGCACTTCGGTGGGCGGCGGCACCCGGGACAATATGGTGCGGATGCGCAGCACCAATTCGCGCGGCTCGAATGGCTTGGGCAGATAATCGTCGGCGCCGCGCTCGAGGCCCGCGATGCGGTCCTCGGGCTCGCCCATGGCGGTCAGCAGCAGGATCGGGACCCGGCTTTCGGCTCTGAGTGACCGGGTCAGTTCGAGGCCGGTTTCGCCCGGCATCATGACATCGAGAACGATGAGGTCGAACGCCAGGCTTTCGAGCTTGGCCCGGGCCATGGCCGCATGCTCGGCGGTGGTGACGCGAAAGTCGTTTTCGGAAAGATACTTGAGCAGGAGATCGCGCAAGCGCCGGTCGTCGTCAACGACCAAGATATGCGGCTGTTCCGCCATCATGTCGACACACCCTAGACCGCTTCGCGGTCGTGCTCGGCGCGGGCCGGGCGCTGCAACAAATGCCGGTCGGCGTCATTGACCATGCCGAGAAGCACCTTGCGGAACCCTTCCACCGCGTCGACCCCGGCTTCACGGTAGGCGCGGGCGAAACAGCCGCGCTGACGTTCCGACAGGTTGCGTTCGAGCGCAATGCCCTGGGGGGTCAGTTGCAAGTGGCGGCGGCGGCGGTCCCTGACGCCGGGCGCCTGGGTGACCAGGTCTTGGCGGATCATCTCGCCCAGCACCCGCGACAGGCTTTGCTTGGTGATGCGGAGTATCTCCAACAGCTCGGAAACGCTGATTGTCGGATTGCGGCCGATGAAATAGAGCGCGCGGTGGTGGGCGCGGCCGAGGCCGAATTTCGCCAGGATGGCGTCCGCTTCCTGGGTGAAGTCGCGGTAGGCATAGAACAACAGTTCCATGCCGTTGCGCAGTTCTTCCTCGCGCAGGAACAGGGGGTTGAAGCTTTGCTTTAAGTCAGCCACGTTGACATATATGAGGCCAAATGTTACTCAACGCAACGGTCTTTGAGTAACAATATAACCCCTTGAAAGCATTGGCACATGGCGTTGATTCCCTTTGACGACCGAGATGGCGTCATCTGGTTTAATGGCAAGTTGGTCCCTTGGCGCGCGGCTCAGCTCCATATGCTCAGCCATGGGCTGCATTACGCCAGCTGCGTTTTCGAGGGCGAACGGGTCTATGGCGGCCAGGTCTTCAAGCTCACCGAGCACACCGAGCGGCTGTTCCATTCCGCCCGGGTGCTGGGTTTCGAGATCCCCTCGACGGTCGCGGCCTTCGATGAGGCCACCCGCGAGACCGTCGCCGCCCAGAACATCACCGACGGCTATGTCCGCCCGGTGGCCTGGCGCGGCTCAGAGATGATGGCGGTTTCGGCCCAGAACACCACCATCCACCTGGCCATCGCGGCGTGGGAGTGGCCGTCCTATTTCGAGCCCGAGGCGCGGCTCAAGGGTATC
The DNA here is from genome assembly GCA_036448135.1 of Alphaproteobacteria bacterium. GTDB lineage: Bacteria > Pseudomonadota > Alphaproteobacteria > SMXQ01 > SMXQ01 > JAZFWG01. Next base: position 2,252 of record JAZFWG010000272.1, on the reverse strand, counting down.
CGCCTGGCGACGGCCAAGTGGCGGCGCCCTTCGCCCGACACCGCGCCGACCAACTCCAAGGCGGCGGGGCTCTACATGATCTGCACCCTGGCCAAGCACGACGCCGAGTCCAAGGGCTATGACGACGCCTTGATGCTGGATTACCGGGGCCGCGTCGCCGAATCGACCGGCGCCAACATCTTCATCGTCATCAAGGGCGAACTCCACACGCCCGTGCCGGACTGTTTCCTCGACGGCATCACCCGGCGCACGGTGATCGGCCTCGCCGCCAAGCACGGCATCAAGGTGTTCGAACGCACCATCATGCCCGACGAGCTCGCCCACTGTGACGAGGTCTTCCTTACCGGCACCGCGGCGGAGGTGACGCCGGTGGGCGAGATCGACGGCCACCGCTTCGAGGTCGGCCCGGTGACCCGGTTGCTGATGGAAGACTACGACAAGCTGGTGCGCGCGCCCGAGGAAGCCACCTCGGCGGCTTAGGGCCTGCCCTTCATGAGTACAGACCCTAAGGTGGGTGCCTCCCCCGGATCGGATGTGGTCATCGCGCACGCCTCCGATATCCATGTCGGCTGCGATGAGACCACCCGGGTTAGCGGCGGCGACGAAACCCTGGTGTTAGAGCGCACCTTGGCGGCGGCGCGCGCCGCGGCGTGCCATGTGGTGCTGTTCGCCGGCGATGTCTTCGAGCACAACCGGCTGCCCTTGGCCCTTGTCGGCCGCGCGGCGCGATTGTTTGCCGACGCCAACCTTCCCGTCGTCATTCTTCCCGGCAACCACGACCCGGCGATCGAGAAATCGGTCTGGCGCATGGGCCCAATGGCGGGGGTGGAAAATGTTCACGTCTTAGGCGTCACCCACGATGAGGCGGTGACGTTCCCGGAACTCGATCTCGAGATTTGGGGCCATGCCCATCAAGGCTACGAGGACATGGCGCCGTTGCGCCAACCCAGGCAACGCTCAACCCGGTGGCAGATCGCCATGGCCCACGGCCACTACGAACCCAAGCCCGACCGGGCGAAGCCGTTACAACCCGCGTGGCTGATCGGCGATGACGACATTAACGCCACCGGCGCCGACTATGTGGCGCTGGGCCATTGGAACCGGGCGGTGAGCGTCGGCAACGCCAAGATCCCGGCCTATTATTCGGGCTCGCCCTCACTCGCCCACAGCATCAATGTGATCCGCCTCACCGCCGCCGGCGAGGTGCGCGTCGGCCAGCAACCGGTAGCCTGGGATCAGCCTGAATAGGGACATTCAAATATTTCTGTCCAGGCGTTCGACCCGGGTGAGCTCCGGGAACAGTTTCCAGCACAATGCGGCGACGATGATCGAGCCGATGCCGCCCACCACCACGGCGGGGATGGCGCCGACGAGGACCGCCATCGACCCGGCGCGGAATTCGCCAATCTCGTTCGACGCCCCGGTGAACACCGAGTTCACCGCACTGACCCGTCCGCGCATGTCATCGGGGGTGGCGATCTGCACCAGGGTCAAGCGGATATAGACGCTGACCATGTCCGATGCGCCCATCACCGCCATGGCCGCGAATGACAGCCAAAATAACTGCGATAGGCCGAACACGACGATCGAGGCGCCGAAGATGAAGACGGTGAGATAGAGGATACGGCCCACCGAACGGCTCAAGGGGAACTGGGTCAGGGCCAGGGCGCTGACCACGGCGCCCGCCGCCATGGCGCTGCGCAGTCCCCCCGCCCCGGCAGCCCCGACGTCCAGGATATCCTGGGCGAACACCGGCAACAGGGCGGTGACGCCGCCCAAGATCACCGCGAACAGATCGAGGGTGATGGCGCCGAGGATGACCTTCTTTTCGAACACGAATTTGAGCCCCGCCAACAGGGTCTTGAGGTTGGTGGGCTGCTTGCCGGTGTGTGCGGTCCGGGTGCGGATCAGGACCGTGGCGACGATGGCGATGGCCAGTGTCACCGCCGCGGTGGCGTAGACCACCTCGGGGCCGGCGAGATACAGCATGCCGCCCAGGGACGGCCCGACGATCTGGGAGGATTTGGTGGCGGAAGTGTACCAGGCGACCGCATTGGGGAATATGTCCTCCGGCACAAGATTGGGCACGATGGCGGAAGACGCCGGCTGGAAAAACGCCCGGCCGGTTCCCAACACCGCGACGATGACGAACACCAGCCATATGGGTTGGGCGCCAGCGGTGGACCAGTGCCAGAACATCGCGGCGGAGATCATAATCACCCCGTAGCACACCGCGATCACCAGACGGCGGT
>JAZFWG010000271.1:0-3163 GCA_036448135.1 Alphaproteobacteria bacterium | reverse complement strand
TTGGCTGTGGACCGCATCGAGGATGCTTGTGCTTGCGGTGCTGGTCACGGCATATCCCCGGTCTTGAAGTTGCTCCGAAAGCCGTGCCTGATCACGGGCCTCGAAGCCCGCCAGCAAAATCTGCGCGAATTGAGCCATGCACTACCCGCCTTGGCAAAAGATGATCGAACATTGTTACGCGGAAAAAGTTAACAAATGTTAACCATAGGTGCCTTTGTGTTTTAAGTCTGGCGCTGTTCCGGCGGCTCCCAGTGGGACAAGGAGCTGGCCATGCGGCCGATGTTGGTGATCGATGCCCGGTGGATCCCGGGGCTGATTTCCTTGAGCCTGATCCAGCCCGCCTCGACGCATTCCCGCAACGTGCGCCACAGGATGGTGTCTGCGTCCGATTCCGGGACGCCGATATCGCCGGACATGATGATCAGTTCGAGAAGCAGCCTTTGCTGGGGCAATATCTTGATCCTGGCCATTCAATCTCTCCATCGGCGGCGGCCGAACCTTGGCGCGCCATACATCGCTTGTGCTGGCCTGTTAAATTGCGGGCCATAAACCGCATCCGGTGTTCCTTGGTCAAGGCTTTTGCCGCTTGGAGTGACCGGCCCCGGCCTTGGGGGATGGCAAAACATTTCCCCGGGCGCCAGGGTGCCAGTATAGTGGGGATATCTTCAAGCGGGAGGAAACCAGGAGACAAAAATGTCCGAATCCGAGACCACCGAGACCACCCAGCCGCTGCGCGGCGCCGCCAAGAAAGAGGCGTTCCACCGCAAGGTGGAGGAAGGCATCGAGACCTTCTCTTTCGAGCGCCCCGACGGCATCCCCAAGGGCCGCCGCGCCCATTATCGCCTCTGCAGTGGCGAAATTATGCGCGGCACCGTCCAGATCCTGCCCAAGGGCGAGGACAACAACCTGCACTATCATCCCCATGCCGAGGGGTTCTGGATGGTGCTCCAGGGCCGGGCGCGGTTTTATGGCCCCGACGGCCTGATCGGCGAATATGGCCCCATGGGAGGCGTTTTCATCCCCCGCAATGGCCGCTACTGGTTCGAGAACCAGGATGACGAGGATTTGTATTTACTGCAGGTCGTGGGCAGCGACGGCAAGAAGGGAAACAACCGGGTCGACGTGGAGCCGCCGAAGCCGCAATACGGCAAAACCCTTCATTTCAACTACCCCGAGAAATTAAAAATCGACAACCGCAGGGATTAGGGGCCTGCAAAGCGGCCACCAACAAGACCAAATCTTAAGGAGAGAACCATGGATGCCGACGCCAAGAAGACGGCGCTGAGGATGATTCCCTACGGGATTTACGTGCTGACCGCCGAGGGGCCCAAAGGCGTGGCGGCGGCGACGGTGAACTGGGTGACCCAGACCTCGTTCGACCCGCCCTTGGTGGTGGTCGGCGTCAAGGCCGATTCCGGCGCCTATCAGACCCTCAAGGATGCCGGCCACTTTGCCTTGTACATGCTGGGCAAGGGGCAGCAGGGCCAGGCCTTCACCTTCTTCAAGCCCGCCCAACATGACGGCGATACCATCTCCGGCGAGCCCTACCGGGCAGGCACCACCGGGGCGCCGATCCTGGACAATGCGACCGCCAGCGTCGAATGCAAGGTCGCCGAGATCATCGAGCGCGGCGACCACCACATCGTCATCGGCGAGGGGTGGTCAACGCCAACGTGGCCAAGCCGCCCGAAGGCCGCGCCGACGACGCCATCCTCCACATGCGCGAACTCGGCGATAACGTGTTCTATGGCGGGTAAATGAAGGAATATCAATTCCCTAAAACACTTTCTTAAACCTATGTTCCGAAGGTCGGCAGCTTTGCCGGCCTTCTGCTTTGGGCCGGCGCTTGAGCGCGGCGCCGGAAGCTGCGACCATGGGCAGATAACAAAAGCACCAGGGAGGAAGACCCTTGAAGATTGCCCGTGTCGAAGCCCATGCGCTGGCGCTGCCGGTTGATTTTTCCGAGCTCGGCGTCGAGCGCAGCCAGACCAATTCCATGTGCTACGCCGAGGTCGAGACCGATGACGGCATCGTCGGCCATGGGGTGAGTTCCATCACCCAGGCCGTGGTGGTGGCCGAGATCATCAACGCCGTCGCCGGTCCCGCCATTATCGGCGAGGACGCGTTGGCCCACGAGAAGGTGTGGCATACGCTGTATTGGACCTGCACGCCGTGGGGCCAGTCGGGCTATGCCAGCCACGCCATCAGCGCCATCGACTTGGCGTTGTGGGACATCAAGGGCAAGGCCCTGGGCCAGCCCATATGGCGGCTGTTGGGCGCGGCGCGCGACCGCATCGAGGCCTATGTCACCTGCGGTTTCTCGTTCCTTGACCGCGACCAGCTTGCCGACGCCATGCGCCTCATGGTCGGGCGCGGCTACAAGGCGGTGAAGATGCAGGTCGGCCGTCCCGGCCTTGATTTCCGCAAGGCCCATGCGCCGGTGGGCGAGATGATCCGCGAGGATATCCGCCGCGTCGCCGCCGTGCGCGATGCGGTGGGCGCCGGCGTCGAGATCGCCATCGACGCCGGCTGCCGGCTCGACCTCAGCCACGCGGTGGAACTGGCGCGCGGCTGTGAGCCCCTGGGCATTGCCTTCTTCGAAGAGCCGATCATGCAGAACGACGTGGCGCTATTGGCCGAGATGCGGCGCCAGACCTCGATCCCTCTCACCGCCGGCCAGAACGAGGGCCAGGCCTTCCGCTTCCGCGACCTGCTTGTGAGCGGCGCCGTCAACGTGGTCCAGCCCAACGTCATCATCACCGGCGGCATCACCCAATGCGTCAAGATCGCGGGGATGGCGGCATCGTTCAACGTGCCGATCAGCAATGGCGGCGGCTGCCCCTACCACAACATGCATCTCCAAGCCGGCGTGTCCAACGGCACCATCATCGAATACCAGGTCAATTCCGCCGGCGCCTGCAAGATGTTCCTAGATGGCCTGCCGGAACCCAAGGACGGCTGGCTCACCCTGCCCGAGACCCCGGGGCTCGGCTTCGAAGCCAACCAGGACGCGGTCCGGGAGTTCAGCGTCAAGTAGTTCCCTCCAAAGCGATATGGACTAACATGGCAACTGGACGAATCAATGGGGGCAGGTCAGGTTCAGTGGCTTCCGTTCTCGTCTTCGGCGACTATTCAGCGCCTCTTGAGGTCACCCGTTCGCTCG
>JAZFWG010000270.1:0-4063 GCA_036448135.1 Alphaproteobacteria bacterium | reverse complement strand
TCCTGTTGTTGAAACGGCGGCGCAACTTGGGACGGCTGGGGCCGTCTGTCAAGCCCCCTGTCGGTCTTTAACCGGGCGAAGCAGGCCGCAAAAGCGTCCCCCTATTTGCATTCCATGGTGACGGGCTCGTTACGCTTGCCGGGCTTATAGGTGATGTCGCACGACATGCCGACCTTGAGCGTCTTGCGCCTCGCCTTCTTGCCGTTGACGGTGATCTTGGTCCGCGAGCCGGAAATCTTCGACTTCACGGTCTTCCCCGCGCCGTCCTTGTAGGTCACCCAGCGCCCGTCGGGGGTGAGGGTGGCGATCTTGGTCCTCTTGACCCGCACCGTCGGCGCCTTCTTGGCCAGCACCTGCTTGACCAGCGCGACGGTGGTGGGCGTCTGGCGGAAGGCGGCCTTGACCCGCTTGGCCACCTCCTCGCCATAGAGCGGTTCGATGGGCCGCTTGGCTATCTTGGCCTGGGCGCGCAATTCCTTGCTTTCCAGCGCCTTGCGGTAGGCATCGCGCAATACCGCGAGCCGGCCCTTGTGCATCTTCGGCGGCCCGGCGGTGAAACGCGCCAGTTCCGCCTGGGAGCCGATCAGGGCGACGATGGCCTTGGCGTCGGCGGTCTCGGCCAGGTCCTTGGCCTGGGCCACGCCCGGCACCGGCGCGCCGCCGATCTGCAGCACATAGCGCCCCCTGCCCGCATCGACGAAGCCGCGCACCGAGGATCGTGCACCCATCATGCCGACCAACTCGCCCCGCATGATGCCGAGTTGCGACTTGGTGCCGCCATAGCCCGGGATCAGCTTGATATTCAGGTCAAAGGCGTTGGACAGCATGATGGCTTCGTTATAGGCGGCCGAGCCGATCCCCGCGGCGACGAACTTATGGGGCGCGCCGCCGCCCTTGAAATCGCCGATCGACTTGAACCTGAGCTGGGCGCCGGTGGCCACCATGCGCGGGTCGGCCGCGGCCTTGCCGATCCAGGAAAATTTGTTGAGATCGAAGCGGATGCCCTTGCGCCCGATCAACTGGGCGTAGATCAACCCGGTGTTGAAGGTGCCGATGACGAGCCCGTTCGGTTTCGAACTGTAGATCAGGTTGGCGCCGATCACGTGCCCGGCGCCCGGCCGGTTGATCACCACGAAAGTGGTGCTCGCCATGAACCGCTTCATATGCCTGGTGACCAGCCGGGCATAGAAATCGTAGCCCCCGCCCGGCGTGGTGGCGACGATATAGGTCACGTTCCTGCCCTTGAAGTAATCGGCCGCGCCGGCGGCGAAACCGGGATTGGCAATGCTCAGCGCACCAAGCGCCACGGCGCCCCAGGCGGCCCCCTTGAGAACATAATCGGTCACGGCCCGTCTCCTTCGCAATTAGGTTCGAACTGATCTTTTTGTCCTTGGCGCATCTTGACCGAAGCGGCGACCGGCGGCAAGCCGGGGCTGGCGGCGCAAGAGCCCGGTTTCAGCCTTGGTCCGGCAGGCGCGTTTCCGTCAACGCCCGGCGCCCGTGGCCGGTTGCTCGACCACCACCTGGCGCACGGCGCCGCCGGTGAAAATAACCCGTTTGCGGGGATAGACCCAAACCTCGTCGCTTGGCAGGACCTTGAGAACCCGACGGGGCCGGCCCCAGGACTCACGTACGGCGTCGGCTGTCCATCCCTTCTCGACCCGGCCTTCGATGATGCCGACGACCCAGGCGGGGGGAAAGCGCTTGAGAAGCGCGCTACGGTCGGCATTAAGGCGCCGGGCCCGGCGCGCGCGGCGGCGGTTCTGCCGCCGGGTCTCAAAGCCCTCCTCCATGCTGCGGCTCCGCGCCTCGCGTTGCTTGCGCTGGCGCTCGAGGTGTTCCCGCGCCGCCCGTTCCATCCTGAGGCGCCGTTCCTTGGACCATCGCCGGGCCCGATCGCGCTCCAACTTGTCGCGTTGGGCGCGGCGTTCGCTCCTGCGCTTCTTGACCCGGCGCTCTTCCTCCTCCTGCCACCTGTCCTTGTCCGTGCGCCCCCTCTGGCTGAGCTGGATCATTCCGCCCGCGTGGCTCGCCGTGGCGAACATGCCGCGCTCGCCCGTGGCCCGTGCCGGGGCCATCTGGAAAACGCTGGTCAGGAACAGTGCGACAACAATCCGGACGACCGGCCCCATGTTCCGCCTCCTTGCGTGCCTCACCGGAGACGATACCTCAAAGATCAGTAAAAATAACCGTTGTTGAGCGCCCACAGCCAAAGGTAAACGAATTTCTCGTTATGGAGCTCCATGAATCCGAAATGCCCGTAGCGCGGGACCAAAACCACGTGGCAGCGTTTCACGCCGGCGGCGCGGTATTTGTCCGCCATGAACATCTCCCGCTTGTCCGCCAGTGTCTCCCCCGCAACCCAGTGGCCCTTGTCGTTGTCGCCCACCAGCAGAAGGACGGCGATGGATCTGAGCCAGTCCGGGTCCGGGTCAACCAGATGGTCGAAGAACTCTTCGCGAGGCAAGCCGGTCGCCCGGGGCCAGGCTTCAAGGGCATCGACCATGCCCCGGTGCTGGTTGTCGCACAGCCCGGTCTTGATCTGCGAGCGGTGCGCCGATTCCGCCCATTGGAACAATTCCTCGGGCCCACCCCAAGGGCAGAGGTCGGCGGGGTCTTCGTAGCCCGACGCCCGGTAGGTATCGGGCGAACGGCGCGACACGTGCCCCACCGGATACTCGGTGTACCCCTCGGCGCCGGTGGCCTCGCGCCACTGCTTGCGCCAGCCGTCGGGCCCGCCGGAGCCCCACCCGACGAGGCCGATCACCCTGTTTTCCCCCGCGAACCGGTGAAGCGCCGCCGCCATGGGGCCGCCGGTGGAATGGCCCCAGGCGATGATGTCGCGCCCGCCGAGGTTCTCGGCCACCAGCGCGCCGGCGCCCTCCAGGATCACGTTGAAGGTGCATTTCTCGTTGCGGTCCAACACCTCGTCTTCGGGCAGGGCGCGGTCAAAAAGATAGATGGGCTGGCGCGTCGAGATGGGCACGGCCCAGTGGTTGCCCGACGCGTAATGTCCGGGATAGGTGATGGTGAGCACGCTGTAGCCCTGAGCCGCCAGCACCCGGGCCGGGCCGGGGCGGTGGTCCGGCGTCTGGTCGAACACCATTTCGGAATCCGCGCCGCCGTGAAAGAAGACGAAGGCGAGAGAGGGATCGGCCGCGGTCTCGGGCGTGTACAAGCGGCCGTGAATATCCCAGTCGTACCCGTTGCGCGCGGTGCGCGCCGTCACCTCGCGAATTTCGAACGGGGCCTCGTCATGGGGCGGCCCGATGTCGAGCCACTGCTCCCAGGAAAGGCGGAGGGGAATATCATCGCCGGCAAGGCCGTCGAGATACGCCCTGACGGCACCGTTGGCTTCATTCATGGGCAGGGTCAGACGACGCCGCCGCAGGCAATGCAGCGCATGTTCTTCTTATGGAAGATCTGGTCGAGATCGCCGTCCTGAAGGGCGTAGTCGGCGAGAACCCTGAGCGCCTTGGCTTCGTCCACGATGCCGTATTTCTCGGCCATGTCCTTGAAGAAATTGATGTGATAGTCCCGCAACTCCCAATCGATCTTGACTTTGATACCCGACATGAAACTCTCCCCTTGGCATGTGACGGTAGAGAAAATAGCCCCAGGGCACCCCCTGGGCAAGGGCCCATGGGTGGAGCTTGGCCGAAGCTCTGCTATAAATATGCGCGCCCCAAGGAGCCGGGCCCCTATTAGGAAAAGGAATCGTCCATGGCCACCATCATCCGCGCCGCCAAGCCGAAAACCAGGGCCAAGGGCGGACCCAAGGGTTTCCGCCCGCCCAAGTCAATGCCACGGGCGGAGGTGTTGCGCCGGGCACGCGCCGTGATGCGGCGCAAGGATGTCCCGGTCAGGGATTACGAGGACATTTTCCGCCTCCAGGTGCTTGGCATGGACTGGGATATCGGCCTCAGGGTCTACACCCCGCGCGCCAAAAGCCGCATCACCCGGGGCGCCGACGGCAAGCGGGCCGGCATTTTCCTGCTCCATGGCGGCTCCGGCGATTTCAAGGCGATGGCCGTGATCGCCGGCCTGTTCGCGCGGAAATTCG